>DWUQ01000001.1 GCA_019120675.1 Candidatus Paenalcaligenes intestinipullorum
GGCAATCTCGGAGATGTGCAGCAAGCCATCACGACCTGGCAGCACTTGCACGATGGCACCGAAGTCCAACAAACGCAGCACCGGACCTTCGTACTCTTGGCCAACTTCGACTTCAGCAGTGAGCTCTTTGATACGACGCTCGGCTTCGCGGGCTTGATCTAAATCTGCACTGGAAATCGTGATGGTACCGTCGTCGCCGATGTCGATCTGCGTGCCGGTTTCCTCGGTGAGGCTGCGGATGGTAGCGCCGCCTTTACCGATGACGTCACGGATTTTCTCGGGATTGATCTTGACCGTCAACATGCGTGGCGCAAAAGCGGACAGCTCGGTGCGGGAGCCTTCCATAGCTTCTTGCATACGACCCAAGATATGCAGGCGACCTTCTTTGGCTTGAGCCAAGGCAACTTGCATGATTTCAGTGGTGATGCCTTGGATTTTGATGTCCATTTGCAAAGCAGTAATACCATGCTCCGTACCAGCTACTTTGAAGTCCATATCGCCGAGGTGGTCTTCGTCACCAAGAATATCGGTCAGTACGGCAAATTTACCACCGTCTTTGATTAGGCCCATAGCCACACCAGCAACGTGGTCTTTGATGGGCACACCAGCGTCCATCAAGGCCAAGGAGCCGCCACATACCGTAGCCATCGAGGAGGAGCCATTGGACTCGGTCACTTCGGAGACCAAGCGAATGGAATACTGGAAATCCTCGTTAGCAGGCAGCAAATGCGTGAGCGCACGCTTAGCCAAACGACCGTGACCGATCTCACGACGGCGTGGCGCACCAAAGCGGCCGGTTTCGCCGGTAGAAAACGGCGGGAAATTGTAGTGCAGCATGAAGCGATCACGCGAATCACCCATGACGGAGTCAAGGATTTGCTCGTCTTGGCGGGTGCCTAAGGTCGCAATCACTAACGCCTGAGTTTCACCACGGGTGAACAGTACGCTACCGTGTGTACGAGGCAATACGCCTGTACGGATAGCAATTGGGCGTACGGTACGGGTGTCGCGGCCGTCGATACGTGGCTCGCCGCTGAGGATCTGGCTGCGGACGATTTCGCTTTCGAGTGCGAACAAGAGGTTGTCGACTTCGACGTTATCGGGCGCGGCTTCGCCTTTGGCTTCGGCCTGCTCGGCCAAAGTGGCTTTGGTTTGCGCGTTGATTTCCTTCAAACGCTGAGTACGAGCTTGCTTTTCGCGAATTTGGTAGGCGGCCTTGAGGCCATCAAACGCAGCACCACGGATGGCTGTGATTAACGCTTCGTTAGCGGCAGGCGCTTGCCAATCCCACTCGGGCTTGCCGGCTTCGGCAACGAGATCGTGGATGGCGTTGATGGCGGCTTGCATTTGCTCATGCCCAAAGGCAATGGCACCCAGCATGACTTCCTCGGTGAGCTGCTCAGCATCCGACTCAACCATCAGCACCGCGGCTTCGGTACCCGCTACGACCAAGTCCAGCTTGGAGTCGGCAGATTGGGCGGTGGTGGGGTTGAGCACGTAACCACCGTTGACATAGCCCACACGAGCGGCACCAACGGGACCATTGAAAGGAATACCGGAGATGGCCAACGCAGCAGAAGAGCCGATCAGCGCGGGGATGACGGGATCGACTTCGGGGTTGACCGACAACACGTGTACGATGACCTGTACTTCGTTGTAGAAGCCTTCAGGAAACAATGGACGCAATGGACGGTCGATCAAGCGCGAGGTGAGGGTTTCACGCTCGGAGGGCTTGCCTTCGCGCTTAAAAAAGCCGCCAGGAATGCGGCCAGCGGCGTAGGTTTTCTCGACGTAATCGACAGTAAGTGGGAAGAAATCTTGGCCAGGCTTGGCGTTTTTGGCACCCACGACAGTGGCTAAAATAACGGTGTCTTCGACAGTAACCAGTACGGCACCGGAGGCTTGACGAGCAATCTCGCCGGTTTCAAGCACGACTTCGTGCTGACCATATTGAAACTTTTTAGTAACTTTATTGAACATTCATGCGTTCCTTACAATAAAAAACCGTGCCCGTCACGAAACCAGTTCGCAACGGGCACGGCCATTAGCATGGGGAAATAACACATCCCCGATACATTACCTGCGCAGACCGAGTTTTTGAATTAACTCGCGGTAGGACTCGGGCTTACGATCACGTAAGTAGTCGAGCAATTTGCGGCGACGGCTAACCATGCGCAGCAAACCACGACGGGAGTGGAAATCTTTGGTGTGGCTTTTGAAGTGCTCGGTTAAATGCACGATACGTGCTGTAAGCAAAGCAACTTGTACTTCGGGGGAACCGGTATCACCGGCTGTGCGTTGGTATTCCGAAACGATTTCGGCTTTTTGTTTGGGGTTGGCAACAGACATTTTGCTATCCTCTAATACATGCGACAAGGCCGAGGAGCCTTGACGTGTAAATAATGAAAAAACCTCGCCCCATATAGGCAAGGATTGGCAATTATAACGAAGATTAACGGCTTGCGGTGAAAAACTTGCGTGGCTGGGTGATTTAGCACGCACGTGCTACCCACCATTTTAAAAATCGTAGATCAAGAGACAGTCGCTTAGTTCAGGAGACGATGATGCTTCAATCCTTCAATTTCACCTCTCAACATGCATCCAAGCGCTCCAGCGCTGTAGTAAAAGGCTGGCTAGCTATCAGCGGCTTGGCCTTGCTGAGCGCATGCAGCGGCTTTCAGCAGGTGCAGCCGGGTACGTCTTACAGCGAACTGGTGCAGCGTTTTGGTATGCCTCAGCAACAATGCCAGTCTGACTCCACAGCTGGCGGACAGATTCTGAATTGGTCTGGCCAACCGATGGGGCGCTTTGCGTGGACCGCCGAGCTGGATGAGGCCGAACGTGTGGTGAGTATGCAGCAGATGCTAAGCGATACCGGCTTTGCCAAGCTCAACACGGGCGACTGGGATCAGCAACGCGTGGCCTGTTGGTTTGGCCGCCCTGCCCTAATTGAGCAAGCGCGGTATCAGGGCAAGCGCCATGAAACGTGGACCTACCGCTATCTGCAGCCTGCCCAGTACTTAGCGCATTTTTATATTTATTTTGATGAGTCGGGCCAAGTGCGGCATTTTCACCCTGGCCCCGACCCATTAGAAATGAACGATGGCTGGTTTTTTAGGCCTTAATCCTGCCTAAACCTAAAAACCAAGTATTTCTCAGCCTTCACGTCGCTGACGCAGCAGCTGGCGCGCTCGGCGCCAGCGCCAAGCCATCAGCACCCAGCCCGATAAGCCGTAAATCACAAACAGTGAAAACAGCACAATCGGCGGATCGGTGGACACAAACACAAACAGCAACACAAACAGCAGCAGCACCCCAAAGGACACACGCTTGCCGTGACGGATGCTTTTGCCGCTGTAAAACGGCGCATTGGACACCATAGACACACCCGCATAGATGGTGAGCACAAAGGCCAGCCACTGCATGGTATCGGAGGACACGGAAATTTTATTATCAACCGCTAGCCACACCAGCCCAGCCATCAGCGCTGCGGCCGCTGGGCTAGGCAAACCTTGGAAAAAGCTTTTGTCGACGACGGCGATGTTGGTGTTGAAGCGGGCTAAGCGTAAAGCGGCACCGGCCACAAACACAAAGGCGGCCACCCAACCCCAACGCCCTAAATCCTGCAAGGCCCACACATACATGACTAAGGCGGGCGCAATACCAAAAGACATTAAGTCCGCCATGGAGTCGTACTGCTCGCCAAAGGCGGATTGGCTGTTGGTCATGCGTGCAACGCGCCCATCCATGCCGTCGAACACCAAGGCTACAAAGATGGCAATGGCGGCGACCTCGAAACGGTGATTCATGGCCTGCACAACGGCATAAAAGCCTGCAAACAGGTTGGCCGTGGTAAAGGCATTGGGCAATAAATAAATACCGCGACGCCGTTTTTCTTCCAAATGCGGGACACTCATACAGTTAGTTTTGATTAGTCAGTGGAAAGCCTCAAGCATAACCTAGACGGTTTGATTATGCTTAGGATTAGGCTAAAACGATAACTCGATAGTGTGCCTTAGCGCAAAAAAGCCCACGTATTAGCGCGTGGGCTTTTTTGCTTTAGCAAACTAAGCAAACGAAGCGGCACAGGCCGCTGGTACAGCCGCTTAGTTTTTGCTTTGGTCGACCATTTTGTTGGCGGCGATCCAAGGCATCATGGCGCGCAGCTGAGCACCCACTTTCTCGATTTGCGAGTCGGCGTTGATGCGACGACGTGCAGTCATGGACGGTGCGCCCGCAGCGTGCTCGAGGATGAAGTTCTTGGCGTATTCACCGTTTTGGATGTTTTCCAAGCACTCGCGCATGGCTTTGCGTGTTTCGTCGGTAACGATGCGTGGGCCAGTAACGTACTCGCCATACTCCGCGTTGTTGGAGATGGAGTAGTTCATGTTAGCAATGCCGCCTTCGTAGATCAGGTCAACAATGAGCTTGAGCTCGTGCAAGCACTCAAAGTAGGCCATTTCAGGTGCGTAACCGGCTTCGACTAGGGTATCGAAACCCGCTTTGATCAATTCAACTGCGCCACCGCACAATACGGCTTGCTCGCCGAATAGGTCAGTTTCGGTTTCTTCGCGGAAGTTGGTCTCGATGATACCGGCACGACCGCCACCGTTGGCGCTGGCGTAGGACAAAGCCACATCACGTGCGGCACCGGATACGTCTTGGTAAACCGCTACGAGGTGAGGCACACCGCCGCCCTGCTGGTAGGTAGCGCGCACGGTATGACCAGGTGCTTTGGGGGCAACCATGATCACGTCGACGTCTTTGCGAGGTACGACTTGGCCGTAGTGAACGTTGAAGCCGTGTGCAAAGGCCAACGCAGCGCCCGCTTTGATGTTGGGCTCGATTTGGTTGCGGTAGACTTCGGCGATGCTTTCGTCGGGCAACAGGATCATGACAACGTCCGCGTCTTTGACAGCGTCGGCGACTTCTTTAACCTTGAGGCCAGCGCCTTCGGCTTTGGACCACGATGCACCGTCTTTACGCAAACCCACGGTCACGTTGACACCGGACTCGTTGAGGTTGTTGGCGTGGGCATAGCCTTGGGAACCGTAACCAATGATGGCAACGTTTTTGCCTTTGATTAAAGACTGATCGCAGTCCTTGTCGTAAAAAACTTTCATTAAATCTGCTCCAAATACCAAGTTACAACTTGGCGTGCGGGGTATCCCGGACTTGGGATGACAATTAATCGCTGCGGCGCGTAAGCCGCAGCAGGTTAGATGGGGTTTACAGCTTTAAGACGCGCTCGCCGCGGCTAATGCCGGATACCCCGGTACGTACGGTTTCGAGGATGGCGCTCGGATCTAGAGCCTCAATAAAGGCCGAGATTTTTTCTTGCACGCCAGTGAGCTCGATGGTGTAGGTTTTGTCGGTGACATCAATAATACGACCACGGAAAATATCCGCCATGCGTTTGACTTCCTCGCGCTCTTTGCCCACAGCACGCACCTTGATTAGCATGAGCTCGCGCTCGACGTGCGCCCCTTCGGACAAGTCCACCACCTTGACCACATCAATCAAGCGGTTGAGATGCTTGGTGATTTGCTCGATGGTTTCGTCGGGACCAATGGTAACAATGGTCATGCGTGATAGAGAGTGGTCTTCGGTGGGGGCAACGGTGAGGGTTTCAATGTTGTAACCACGCGCCGAAAACAAGCCCACCACACGCGACAAGGCACCGGGTTCGTTTTCAATGAGGATCGAAATAACGTGCTTCATGCTTTCTCTCCTTTTTTGAGGTCATCGGCGTTGATAATCATGTCGGTGAGACCACGCCCGGCTTTAACCATCGGCCAAACGTTTTCGGTTTGATCGGTGATGAAGTCCATAAATACGAGGCGGTCCTTGTACTTGGTGAAGGCTTCGCGAATAGCAGGCAACACATCGGCGGGTTTTTCAATGCGCATACCAACGTGGCCATAACTTTCGACCAGCTTTACAAAGTCCGGCAAGGCGTCCACATACGACTCAGAATAACGGGAACCGTAATCAAGCTCTTGCCACTGACGCACCATACCCAAATAGCGGTTATTCAAGCAGAGGATCTTGGGCGTCATGCGGTACTGCAAGCAGGTGGACAGCTCTTGGATGTTCATCTGAATTGAAGCTTCGCCAGTGATGACCGCGATTTCGGAGTCAGGGTTGGCCATTTGCACACCCATGGCGTAGGGCAAACCCACACCCATGGTGCCTAAGCCGCCCGAGTTAATCCAATGACGGGGCTTGTTGAAGCGGTAGTACTGCGCCGCCCACATTTGGTGCTGCCCTACGTCGGAGGTCACAAACGCATCGCCCCCGGTAACTTCCCAAAGGGCCTCGACCACGGACTGAGGCTTGATCACTTCGTCGGAAGGCTTGTAGGAGAAAGATTTTTTCTCGCGCCATTCGTTGATCTGCTGCCACCATTTGGCCAGTGCGGTTTTGTTTTTCTCGGTGTTGGTGCGCGCTTGGGCGTAGAGCTCGTTGAACTCGACCAACACGTCTTTGACACAGCCCACAATCGGCACATCTACCTTGACACGCTTGGCGATGGAGGATGGGTCGATATCGATGTGGATAATTTTGCGTGGCACTTGCATGAAGTGACGGGGGTTGGCAATGACTCGGTCGTCAAAGCGCGCGCCCACGGCAATCAACACATCGCTGTGCTGCATTGCCATATTGGCTTCGTAGCTGCCGTGCATCCCGGGCATGCCCACAAACTGATCGTCGGTGCCCGGGTAGGCACCCAAGGCCATCAATGTGGTGGTGCAGGGTGCGCCACTGAGCTTGACCAGCTCTTTGACCTCTTCGGAGGCGTCGGACAGGATCGCTCCACCACCCACATAGATCATGGGGCGTTCCGCATGCGCCAGCAACTGGGCGGCTTTTTTGATTTGCCCTTGGTGGCCTTTGGTGACGGGAGAGTACGAGCGGAGCTTGACCTCGCCGCGCTTGGGCGTGTAGCGTGCCGTGGCGACGGTGATGTCTTTGGGGATATCGACTAGGACGGGGCCAGGACGACCTGTGCTAGCAATGTAAAAGGCTTTACGAATGGTGTCAGCCAGCTCGCGTACATCGCGCACTAAAAAGTTGTGCTTGACGCAAGGGCGAGTAATACCGACCGCATCGCATTCTTGGAAAGCGTCTTCGCCAATAGCTTGGGTGCCCACCTGACCACTGATGATCACCATGGGGATCGAATCGGTGTAAGCGGTCGCAATGCCGGTTACGGCGTTGGTAATACCGGGGCCACTGGTGACTAGAGCCACCCCTACTTTGTTGGACGAGCGGGAATAGGCATCGGCCGCATGCACGGCAGCCTGTTCGTGTCGAACCAGGATGTGACGAAATCGGTCTTGTTTGAAAATTGCGTCGTAGATATAGAGTACTGCGCCACCAGGATAGCCGAAAACGTGTTCTACGCCTTCGTCGGCTAAGGTGCGCACGACGATGTCGGCGCCATTGAGTTCCATAATGAAATTTCCTTTCAGTCTTTGTGCACGCACCCCGATTGGCACCAAAGCCCGAGCTTGAGCTTGAGTTAGCAACATGACCTGGCGCTTTGTAGCCCACTGGACTACGCCACCCAAGCACACTGCCAACCCGCCTGCACTCATCGAAATACAGCACGTGCGTAACGAGCCACGCAATAGCTTGAAATGGATGTCTTGGCTACACACGCTTGTGGCGCGGCCAACAGACCACTTACAAAATATGAGGCGCAAAAAACGAGCGGGTAACCCGTATGGTGAGCCCTATTGCCCAATCGGATGGAAATGGGAAGCTGCTACTTTACCTTGTCACCTAAATGGGAGCAAGCATATTTGTTGGGAAAGTGCAAATCTCCTTACAAAGACTTCTCACTGCTTTCCTGATAAAGCCCTATATACTTAAAGGTTGAATTCGGTGGATGATTGGACATGCTGAAACTTCTGCCCCAACTGCAACGCTTTATTTACAGCCATCACTTTTTAGGCGGCTTGCGTCAGGCCGTGGGTGTGCTGTTGCCGGTTTTGATTTTAGGTGGACTCTTTGAGGCGTATGCTGCAGGGGTGGTAGCGGCCTTGGGCGCTGCCTGTGTGGCAATTATCGATCAGCCTGGTGGCCCACGTCGCTATCGCATCAATGAAATGCTCGGTGGTGTGGCGCTGGGGACTCTGACCGTCGCCATTACGGGCTTAGCCGCCAATTCAGTTTGGGGCGTCTGGGTTGTGGTGCCTCTGCTGTGCTTTAGCCTCTCTATGCTCAATGTGTATGGCTTGCGTGGCGGCTTGATGGGCTTTGCGTGCTTGCTGCTGATGGTGGTCACCCTTCCCGCCCCCATGCGCGGCTATGAGTGGCTGGCGCATACCTTTATGTCCTTTGTCGGTGCGATGAGTTATTTTTGCTTTAGCCTGTTATTTCGACGTTTGTTTTGGCTAAGCGAAGAGCGCCGCACCTTGGCGATGGCTTTGTATGCGACCGCCGAATACGCGGCCGCACGAGCGTGTTTTTATAACCCTCGCACCGAGTTGGACACCAGCTATCGACAACTGATTAAAGCTCAATCCGATATGACCATGCTGCACCAAGCAGCGCGTGATATCGTGTTGCGTGAATTACCTCGTGGCAAAGGCCGCGGTGACCAAGAGCGTGCAGCGCTGCTGAGCGTGTACACCAACATGGTGTCGTTGCTGGATACGTTAGTCGCCACGCACACCGATTACGCTACTTTACGGCGACAGCTGGGCAACAGCGACTTTATGGAGTTTGCGTACTCAGGGGTTCAAAAGCTGTCTCACGAGCTGCAGCGTATTGCTTTAAATGTAATTCGCCATCGCAAGCGTTCATTACGCATTAGTTTGAAGCCAGAAATCCGCGCGATGGAATACGAGCTGGAGCGCTATAAAAACAAGGGCTTAAATACCGAAAACCCTGAGCTGTATGTGTTGCTGGTGCAAATTCTACGGCGCTTACGTGTGGCGTCATCGACGCTCACCCATATGGCCGAGCACACGCATCGCACAGGCCTAAGTCTACCGATTGACCAACACCTAGATAAGTCCCTTAGCCGGTTTTTAACCCGCGAAGAAATCCATTTGGGTGCGTTGCGTAGCAATTTAACCCTTAGCTCGTCGGCGTTTCGCTACTCGTTGCGCGTCACGGCTGCCGCGTTGATTGCACTGGGCATACCGCTGGTGATTAACCACTTCTATCACGACACCGAAACGCTGTCGATCCTGACCAATCACAGCCATTGGATCTTCATGACCACCATTATCATCATGAAGCCTGGCTTTGCGCTGACGCGTCAACGTAATTTGCTGCGCTTATTTGGCACAGCGCTAGGGTGTGCGCTCAGCTATATTCTGTTTGAGCTGACCGCCAACAAGGAAATCTACTTTGTGGGCATGATTGCCGCGTACATTTTGGCCAACAGTTTAAATCAACTGAACTACCTGCTGTCAGCGATGTTTAGCACGGTGTTTATTTTGATTGGCTTTCAGTTTTTGTATGGCAGCAGCAATATGGTGATCAGCGAGCGACTGTTCGATACGCTGGTGGGCTCGTGCATTGCGTTGGTATGCAGTTATATTTTGCCGCAATGGGAAGCCAGTAGCCTCGACAAAAAAGCACTTGACGCCATTAATGCCAATCGCGAATTTTTAAGTAAGGGCCTGAGCTACGCCAATTTAAAGCGCCAACTGGATCAAGTGGTGCACTTGCAAAACACCGCCACACCTGAGCTACAGGAGGCGGTCGAGCAACTGTCACCTGAGGACTTAGCGAAACTGGAAGCCGAGCTGAATGAAGCGGAAACCCAGTGGCAGCTAGCGCGTCGGGATATTAATGTGGCCTTTGATAATTTTGCTCAGTCGTTTTACCGCATGATGTCCGAGCCCACCAGCCATCAGCGCAATGTGTCACTGATGAATAACCTGCTCATTCAAAATCATATTTTAGCGTCACAAATCAGTACCGCCGTGCCGTTGTTGGCGCATTTGCCTACTGTGCCCGTGGGCGTGGACGAAAGCCTCAGCTATGTGCAGGGCTTGCTTGCCAAGCAGCGCCCTGCCCCGCCCGCGTCTACAATTGAAAGCGAGGGCGAGCTGGCGATGTTGATTTACCCGCTCAAGCAGATGATCAAGGCTGCTCAGCTGATTCAACAAGATATGCGCGGCATTATGTTGGCCGATGGGCCCATTCAACCTAATGCCGATTCGGGGCGTCGAAACACGAGCTTGTCGGCAGTAGACAGCTCGGGCTCAAAGGCGTAGCCAGCGACATTGAAGTCCTTTAAACCCTCGACCTGATCAATCTGCTGATCAATGGCGTAGCGCATCATGAGGCCACGGGCCTTTTTGGCGTAAAAGCTAATGATTTTCCAAGCGCCGTTTTTTTGGTCTTGAAACACACACTGCACAACAGGCAGCTGGTGCGCTTTCGCATCCACCGCTTTGAAGTATTCCTCGGACGCCAAATTTACCAGCACCTTGTCGCCTTGGCGTTGTTCGTCCAAACGCTGCTGCAAGTACGGCGCCAAAGTGTCTTGCCAATAGGCGTACAAATTGGCTCCCGCTGGATTTGTCAGCTTGGTACCCATTTCCAAGCGATAGGGCTGCATAAAGTCCAATGGGCGTAACGCACCATACAATCCGCTTAGTATCAACAGGTGCTGTTGCGCCCAGTTTAGTTGCTCGTCATTCAGTTGGCTGGCTTGTAAACCTTCGTAGACATCACCATTAAAGGCGAGTAAAGCTTGGCGAGAATTGTGCAAATCAAACTGCGGCTGCCAGTCGGCATAACGCTGGGCATTGAGCTCTGCCAAGCTGTCGCTGATGCGCATGAGGGCTTTGATGTCCGCAGGCGTTTTCTCACGCAGGATGTGGATCAACTGCTCGGCTTGTGGCACAAACAAAGGCTGAGAGTGCAAGGTGGTACGTACCGGGGAGTCGTAATCGAGCTTTTTGGCGGGAGAGAGCAGAAATAACATGGCAACCTTATTGACGTAGCAGAATACGGATGAAGTTTAACAAACATTTTTCTTTGTTTATCTTTGGATGAGTACGCTTAGCGTATCGTAGTCTGGCTTAGATCTCGATATTCTACCTTTCGCTGTTGAGTGATAAAGCTGCTGTTGGGTGAGTGAACAGTTATTGAGAATGAAAGCTTGAGGCGTTGCGCGTTAAATTCCGCTAGGCAAATTAGGGTACTTGCTGATAGAATGATGGACTTTGCAGTACCCGCGGGCAGGTGGCAGAGCTGGTCGAATGTACCTGACTCGAAATCAGGCGTACGTGAATAGCGTACCGTGGGTTCGAATCCCACCCTGCCCGCCATTACTTTGTATTCAGCACATTCTATTAAACCCGCATTGCGTAAGGCTTTGTGGGTTTTTTGTTGTCTATTAACGGTGAGTGTATTGGTGTACCCCAAGCGCCTTGCTCCATTAGCTCTACGCCATTAACGGGAAATGACCGGTTTTACGCATAATTAATCAAACCATCTCAGCCGTAGTGCGCCTTGCACCTTAGAGTGGGTGACTTGGACGAGGGCCGCAGGCTCGGGTATTTTTCAGGAGAAAAGTGAGCACTGTTTGAGCGCGCAGCGCGAGTTTGCGAACGACCTGAAAAATCCCCCAGCCTAAGGGCAGCACGAAGCACCCTCGGCCCGGAACCTAATCTAAAGGGCAAGGCGCACCGCAGATAAAACGGTATAGAGCCGCTATTTACCTTGCCCTCTACACCATACCTACAAAAAGCGCACAAGACCAATAGACGAAAAAAAGAGCTCACCCATTAAAATGGTAAGCTCTTGATTCTTCTAGCATATATTGGTGGGCCCAGCTGGACTTGAACCAGCGACCAACGGATTATGAGTCCGCTGCTCTAACCAACTGAGCTATAGGCCCCCAAGCACCTCATAGCACACTGCTATTTGTGCGAGCACCACAATAAGTATTGCGTGCTAAGCTAGCTATTATTGCATAGCTTTTTTATTTCTGCACCTTTTTCCCGCCTCTTTAAGCCACGGCTTGCTTATGTCTACTACCGCCTTACTCGATCAGGCTGCACAGCGTTTACGCGCTGCGGACCAATTAATTATTGTAGCGGGTTGTGGGCTAAGTGTGGAATCAGGGCTACCTGATTTTAATGATGAAGCAGGCCTGCGTGGACATTACCCTATACTCGGCCAAGGCCGTTTTACCTTTCAGCAACTTTCATCTGCCGATTTTTTTATACAGCACCCTCGTTTGGCTTGGGAGCTATATGGTTATCGTTTGCATCAGCAGGTTTTGGCCTCCCCACACGCGGGACACCAAATTTTAAATGAGTGGGTGCTAGGGCGACGCTTTGACAGCATGATCTTTAGCAGCGCAGTAGACGACCTGCTGCCTAAGGCACTGACACTGCCAAATTACTTATGCCAACACCAAGGCTCTATGTTGCATTTGCAGTGCAGCCGACGGTGCTCGGATGATATCTGGCCCATCCCCCATGCGCTGCTTGATGTATTCACTCACCTACCTTACACGCCCCTCGATACGTTGCCCTGCTGCCCCATCTGCCAAGGGGTTGCGCGTCCAAATATTTTGCTGTTTCATGATCCGTACTGGGTGCCCAACCGCGCTCAGCGCCAATATCAACAACTCAGCCAGCGTATGCAGCGCTTTAACCGTGCCACAGTAATACTAGAAATCGGTGCTGGGCTCAGCTACCCCGTTTCGCGACGCCTTAGCGAATATTTAAAAAAACGCCTGAACTGCAGTGTGGTGCGGATCAATCCTGAGCCCACTCAGTTACGCAATGAAAGCGAGGACGTGCATATATGCTTACCTGCTGTTCACGCGCTCCAACACCTCCAAGCCCAGCTCTAACTCTTTATCATCTTTATCACTCTTGTTGTGGAGTTTTGTCCGACAGCCTAGTTGTTTAAAGCGCTTTACTTGATGTTCCCTATTTTATAAAGCGTACTAAATAAGACATATGGACCAGCCCAATCATTCGATGTGAAATCATTCCATAACTAATCATGTGACTAGGAATATATGGTTACGAAACAAATACTTATAAAAAAACAACAGCTTTGCTCATAACAAAAAAGTCATGCAAAGTTACGCAAAAAGTCTAAAATATGCCTCGGCGAGTTCTCGCCCTTCTAAAATGTCTACTGCTAGGCAGGCCCTCAAAAGCATCTAACAGCATGATTATTTTTTTACTAGCCCAAACTGGCTAGGTCTTTTTGTTATAAAGGAATGAAGCACGATGCTCATGGTATTTTTAGTTTTTGCTGGTATTTGTCTGTTTATTAACGGCATCAACCTGTATTACATGCACTCCAACAACAATGAAAAAGCCATCTTGGCCAAGGATGCAGCGATCGTAAATATTTTTACGGGTGTGCTTGGCGTCGTGGTGATCGCAAACATTATTTACCATGCTTCGCAAACTACTGAAAATTATGCGCCTGCAGCGTATATTGGTTTGTTTGCGCTGACCTACACGTGGTCGGGTATCAACGCCTTTACTGGGTCTAATGGCCGCGCTTTAGGATGGTTTTCTCTGCTGGTGACGTTAATTGCCATCCCAGCTGGGCTCGTCGAGCTATCGCGTGCGCATACCCTAATTGAGTACTGGCTTGGTATCAGCTGGTTGGCGTGGGGTGTATTGTGGTTTTTGTCCTTCCTTATTTTGGTACAGCAAAAGCCATTATCTCGTTTAACTGGCGGCTTATCGAGCTTTCAGGGCATTACCACTGCATTGCTGCCTGCAATTTTACACTTTTGGGATGTGATTTAAGGTAGGCATTTCTGTTGTTGACGGTTGCTAAGAATCGTTAACAGTTTGGGCATGGCCGCTATTTTCACGTACTATGGCATCTAATGTGTCTTTTCTAAAGGAGCGAGTATGTTTACGAAAAAAAGGGGCTCGATATTGACTGCGGCCCTGGTGCTGAGCACCGCCAGCTTAGCTACGCATGCGGTTGAAAGCAGCACCACGCCCTATGTCGGAAATTACATCGCAGATGTCGCTAAGGAACACAAATCCGTAGCGGATTCTTATAAGATCATTACCGAGCCCGTACATGCTCGTTTTGATTGGCTCAAAGATTACGGTACGGCCTCCCCTGCCACAGAGGTGACCATCGACGGCAAAAAGTATGCGGCATTTAGTGGTTGCGAACCCCATAACTGCACCAATTCGTCGTATGTACTATTGCTTGATCCAGAAAGCAATGAGTTCGTAACAGGTGCCGTTTTATTCCAAAATGATGACGACACACCAAAAAAAGAAGCCACGCCGAATCCTACCGATCCAAAACTAGCTCAAGATACGTCTAAACCGCAGACTACGGTTATGTGGCTAGGAGAGTATTCTTATGATTACATACCCAGCGTGTGGCGCTTGTTTTACCCCGAAGACAACTAAGCCAAAACCAACGTTGGGCTAACGCTATTTATTAGCTCACAATACAAAGCCCCATTCAGTACTAATCACTGAATGGGGCTTTAGTTTTTCATTTAAAAACCGTACGTAATTTAAAAATACTCTAAGCCAAAGTACCTTAAGCCGCTTGAGTACGATAATGCGTTTGCACCTCAGCAGGGAGCAAAGTGGCGGCGGCCTGATCCAATAAAATATGTGCGTTGGGGTGCCGCTTGAGGACACTAGCGGGCATATTTTCATCGACTGCTGAGCGATGATAGTTCAGTACCGTTTGGGCTTTGTGCTCACCCGTGATGAGCAACCAAACCTCCTTGGCTTCCATAATATCGGCAATGCCTAGAGTAATAGCATGCGTGGGCACTTCAGCGAAGTCATCAAAAAAACGGCCATTGTCGATGCGCGTTTGCTCAGAAAGCTCGACAACATGAGTGCGGCTATCAAATGGTGTGCCCGGCTCATTAAAGCCAATATGCCCGTTCGTACCAATGCCCAACAGCTGGAAATCCAACCCACCCCGTTGCTGAATAGCCTGAGAGTACCACGCACACTGCTCATCAATGTCCGTACAGGAGCCATCGGGCAGGAACGTTTGCTCATCAGGTAGGCCTATATGATCAAACAAATGCTGTTGCATATAGTAGCGATAGCTTTGTGGATGCTGACGATTTAAGCCCACGTATTCATCTAAGTTAAAGCTCACTAATTGCTTGAAATCTTGTGGGCCAGCGGACTGCAAGCTTTGTATTAAATTAGCGTATACCGGCTCCATCGTGCTGCCGGTTGCCAAACCTACGGTAGTAGGGACCGCGGACAGCATGAGTGTTTTTAGTTTTTGACTGGTATAACGTGCTAATTCAGCATGAGTGGGAAATACAAGGTACATAATGGGCTCAGCCTTTAGATTACCAAGAGATAAAGACGATACTTTACTCTTTTTGTGACGTATTGCGTAAAGAAAAAAACTACAAAATGTAGAGCTTAAAAAACGTAACTGAGGCCAAGTATGGAGCCACGCATGTGTAAGTCTAGGCGTTTATTGTGGCGCTGATAATCCAATTTTAGATAGCGATACCCAACTGACCCATACCAATTTGTCGTAAGCCGATAACTCACTGCCGCTTGTACCTGCCAAGTGTGGTGACTTTGCCCCGCTACGTCAAGGTCTGCGTGCAGCACCGTGGACCAACGCTCACTCCAATTGCTAAACAAACGTACGCCGATAATCGGATCGGTAATACGAGTGCTTGACCCATATTGATTAGGGATGGGCAGCGCGGCTGGCAAGCCCGTTTGTATATCGGCTTTGATATGCCACGTGCGCAAACCTGCTAGTACATCGAGCGTATGGTGTTCATGCGGATAAAAGGTATAACCCGCACTGAAGCTAAAGATCGACTGTCGCAACTTAGCTTTCACTGGCACCGTCGCCAAACCTAAAGGTAAATCTATGGCACCGGATTGCGTTAACGAAGCGTAGCTATAATCGGTCAACAGCACAAAGCGGTTATAACGCAAACTCGCATTTACAAAAGCGGCCAAGCGCAAGTTTTTAAAGACTTTATGAAAAGGCTGCTTAACCTGAGCCGTATAAGGCACAGACGCTAAGGGTTTAAGCTGGCTCTGTACACTAGGCAACCAGGCATACGGCATAATTTGAAGCCGCCACTGTTCTGTCTCGGCTGTAGAAGCATCATTAAGTGATTGAGCAAAGCCACTGCTGGTCACTAAAAAGCTACTCAGTAGCAGAAAGAAACGCCCTTGAGAGGTTAACCATGACAAGCCCATACTCGACACAGCCAGATCAAAAAAACTGCTTTGGTTCAGGAGAATTATTCAAACAAGATTTGAAGCCTTCCACACTATAAACAATTACAGCTAATTAAGTGCGACACCCTAGCCGTTGTGTGGCAATCGCGCTAAGCTAAAAATGTATCGATCACTTTAGGAGGGTATAGCAATGTTTTTTCACCGTAGCTTATTTGATATTTTAGACGCTTATATCCAGTCTGTAGGGGATATTCAGTCCGATAACGCAGCCGTAAAGTCCGCATTAATGGATATTGAAGCCCTCACGGATTTTGCCATGCATAAGATCGGCGTCGCATTGGAGGTGTCTTTAGCGCAGGAAATCAGCACTGTCGGACTAAAATGGGCGGATCAAGTGCGTTTGCACCCTGAGCAAGCCGCTCAGTTACGCGAGCAAGCCCAGCATGAGTTGAATGATTAATCCTAAAAAACCCAGCCTTAGTATTTAACTAAGGCTGGGTTAGATGCTCACCTTTAGGCAGGCAAGTTCACTACACTATAGAGCGCCTGGGGCTACTTAGAGGTAACGCGGCTCTCTACGGTTTGACGTAACTGTGGATCCTCTTGGACGGCCATGCTGATACCGTTATACTCTTCTAGGCTCATCCCACTTTGCTCGACGGCTTCGACCATTTTTTGGTTGGCCTCGTTGAGCACTTTTTGACGCGCATCTTCATCACCAGCCTGATCAAACTTGGTCTGATAATCCCCAGCTACATCCGTTACTTTTTGAGCAGCCTTCACGTAGTTGTTGAGTTGGGCTTCAGAGGGTTTGATGGGGGTAACACCTTGGGTGGCGTCTTGAGCGTGGACAGCAGTTGCCAAACCAAGGCTAAACACTGCGGAGGCAAGAAGTGCTTTTAAAGTTTTATGCATAAACTCTTTCTCCAAAAACAAGCAAAATAGGTACCCCTATGATGCGTGTTTCACAGCGACTATTCAAGGTACGGAATGTTAGGCTCTGTATCAGGCTGCAATAAAAAGCATTAAGCTTGAAGAACCACCATTCTTAAAAAATATTTTGCTTTTGAAAATTCAAACTATGATTCCAATTTTAATGTATCACCAGATTGGACTGCCCTCACCCAAAGGCACTCCTTATCGTGGCCTTACCGTCCATCCTACTGATTTTAAAAGGCAAATGACGTGGCTGAAACGTTTAGGCTATCAAGGTTTGTCAATGAAAGACCTACTCCCGTACCTCACTGGTGAAAAACAAGGAAAGGTTGTGGGAATCACTTTTGATGATGGGTATCAAAATGTCTTGTATAACGCTGTACCTGTGCTGAATGCTTTAGGCTTTACTTCAACAAATTACATTGTTAGTAAGCACTTTTCAGGAACTAATTTTTGGGATGAAAAAAAAGGGGTGCCTACGTCGCAGCTGATGTCCAAATTAGAGCTTTTACAGTATTTAAGTCACGGGCACGAAATTGGCTCACATACACAGGATCATGTACATTTACCAGAGCTCACCCTCGCTGATGCAAAAGAACAAATTTTAAAATCAAAATATGAGCTGGAGTCCGAGCTGCAAACCCAAGTTGATGCGTTTTGCTATCCATATGGGCATAAATCTGATGAGGTGGTACAGCTAGTACGTGATTGTGGTTACAGCAACGCCACTACAACTGAACGAGGCTTGGCCTTAGCAGAGGATGACTTGCTACTTTTACCGCGTATTACGGTGTCTAGGTCAACAAACATTGTGCGTTTTTTACAAAAGTGCTTGACCCAACTTGAACATAAGAAACGCATGAGACTATGACTACAAAAAGACTATCAATCGCTTTTGTCACCTATAGCTTTGGCCGTCAGTTTGGCGGTGCTGAGGCCTACGGGGTAGAAGTAATTCGTGAGCTTGCGAAAAAGCACTCTGTTGAAATTTTAACCTGTCAGACTGACACCGAGTTAGAAAAAAAATTTATTATACGGCCTATACAGGTGTCTAAAAAATGGCCTGGGTGGATTCGCGCCTATCTATTTGCTAAAAAAGCGGCTGCGCTCACTAAATCCAACTCATACGATATCGTCTACTCTCATATGAACGGCTGGAATGGTGATGTGGATGTTTTGCATGTACGCTCTGTTCGCTATCACCATCTCTATACGGTTAAATCTAATTTAAAAAAGTCTTTAAAATTATGTAGCCCAAGACTTTTGATGTATCTGTGGCTAGAGAAACAGCGCGTACATTTAAACAATAATAGAAAAACGATTGTTGTTTCCGAGCTACTAAAATCACAACTTCAACAAGCTTATTCTACTGATTATGACTTTGAAGTTATAACGCCTGGAGTACACCTACCCGCTAAGCTCACTCAAGTAGAAAGGTTGGGGCTTAGAGAAAAAAACGGCTATAAACCGACAGATAAAGTATGTATTCAAGTAGCTTTAAACCCTTTATCGAAAGGTTTAGACGTAATTTTAGAGGCACTAGCTTTACTACCAGAATCGATAAAATTGCTAGTAGTGGGTGCACCACCAGATTTAAGTGAACAGCTACTCCCAAAGCTTAAAGACTTACGCTTAGAAGCTAGGGTCAAACTCATACCAAAAACCGAAGACATTACACAGTACTATCAAATTTCTGATCTTTGCTTACATCCTACACTTAGCGATAGCTTTGGTATGGCCCCTTTAGAAGCCATGAGTTATGGCCTGCCTGTAATTATGAGCAATGCACAATACTGCGGTTTTGCATACTACGCTCAGCATCTAAAAAACGCCTACCTATTAGATAACCCAAAGGATATCCACCAACTTAAATCAGCTGTTATAGCCTTAACTACTGATCAAGATAGCTCAGAAAATATAGCACGAGCTGGCTTAGAATTATCCAAATGCTTCAGCTGGCAAGAAATCGCCACACGTTATGAAAAAATATTTCTTGAGCTATTTAAATACAAATAAATTTAAAAAACACAATTATTTTTGAATTTACAAAATAATTGTCACTCACAAACCTAGGAATAAGTGAATTTACTCCTAGGTTTAAATGAAATTACCGACTTTCACCAAATTCAAAGGTTCGATGACGCAGCGAGCCTTCGGGTAAGGCGGGTTTTTCACCTGTACTATCGTGATCCCCTAGTAGCCTTCCTTCTACCTCCGTACCGTACTGAGTATGTTTGTGAAAAGTGTCTAAAAACTTAGCGCGGGTTTCTGTTACATCACCGGTATAACGCGGGTCTTGAGGACGCTCTTGGCTGTCGACAAAGGCCGCAATATCCCAAGCCTCTTGGTCCGTTAACGAGTTGGGTTTACCCAAGGGCATATTTTGTTTGGTAAAAGCGGCTAAGGTAAAAACTCTAGAAATACCCGCCCCCCAGTTAAACGATAAATCGCCCCATAACGCAGGAAAAACAACTTTGCCATACTGACTGAGACCTTGCCCCTCTTCGCCATGACAAATCGCACATTGCGCTTGATAAAGCTTAGCACCGCGTTGGGTATCGGGCGTCTGCTCGGGGTCAGGCAAGCGCGCATAACCGCGGCCATACATACTTTTACCGGGCTGATACAGGGGCACTCCGGTTGCTAACCACTGGTGATACGCCGATAAAGCAAGCATCTCATCGCTGCCATACGCTGGAGGGATACCATTCATCGAATACATAAAGCAGCCAGCAATTCGCTCTTCTAAGCTGTTTACATGATCATTTTTAGGTCGATAATCCGGCAAAGTGACGGCCGCTGGCCAAATGGGACCGGCATTCGGTAAGCGTCCTTCTCCCATATGACAGCTGCTACAGTTCATCGAATTAAAGACATTCACACCGCGCAATTGCTGCGTATTGACAAATAAATCATGCCCTTTACGAATAACTTTTTTCAGTTCTGGGTGTAAATCTGCCTCGTCCAGATCCGCCATCGTAGGTGGCACATGCACAAACTCATTATCCTTAGGAGCACGAAAGCCTGGTGCTAAGTGTTGTGCCACCTGTGCTTGAGAGGCTTTACTCACATCGGTGTCTGCTTGAACGGCAACACTCATACTTAACGCAGCAGGTAAAACCATGACTGTCCACATAATTTTTTTCATGACTTACTCCTTTGCCGTATAGGTAGCGGGTTGCGTTGCCAACCAGGCCGATACCGCTTCAATGTCTTCATCATTTAAGCGACGCGCTACACTGGCCATAAGCTCTTGTGGATCACTACTGCGCTCATTCGCTTGCCAGTGTTTGAGCTGTGCGGAAAGGTAACCGGCATGCTGCCCCGCAATACCCGGAAAATGCGCCCCTACTCCCGTATTGCCCGGGCCATGACAACTTTGACAGGACACGATATACCGATCCCAGTCACCTCGCGTGGCAAGTTTTTCCCCTAACGCCAGTACCTCCTCGCTCACCTCTGGCGCTTCACCAGCGGTAGCAGGTAAACTTTCATAATAGAGTGCTAAATCTTGGATTTGCTCATCGTTGAGCATTTGCACGAAACCATTCATCGAGGGGTTATCACGAGTGCCTTCCTTAAAAGCGTGCATTTGCGCCGCTAAATACTCATGATTTAACCCCGCTAAACGTGGCCACGATTCACCATCCGTTACGTGCTTACCACTGCCATCCGCTTGATGACAGACCATGCAAAGCGCGGAAGCTGCCTTGCCACGCTCAATGGCTGCTTGTTGCTCGTCAGCCAATGCCGTTTGGCTTAATGTAGCGGTAGTCATCAACACAGCGAATGCCGTTGTGAACTTTAAGCCCCCTTTGGTGGGGACTTTTCTTGTGTTTTTAGTCATAACACCTCCTAAAATCAGTAGTACATTTTTATTGTGCTTGTAGCGGTGCTTTTGCTTACTCTATATTACCCACAGGAATAAACATTTTACTTTTTAAGTGGTTTGTTTTGATTTATCTCAAAAATAGACCAAAGTTGCCTTGCCAATTGATAGGAAACTAAAATTGACCCCTTTTGATTTAGAAAACCTTTTACTTATAAAAATGCCCTATGGTAAATACGCGGGCCGGACTATCGCAGAATTACCGGGTCATTATTTAGCTTGGTTTGCCCGCCAAGGTTTTCCTAAAGGAGAGCTCGGACGGTTACTCGCCTTGATGTACGAATTGGATCACAACGATTTACGCAGCTTATTAGACCCTTTGCGGCCTGCATCTCAATAAACTTCTAGAATGAAAATGCCTCACTTACTTAAAAAATCCTTAGCACAGTTAAAGATCTCTCATATCAGCTCTGGATTCATCACTGTTTTAGTGGGCTACACCAGCTCGGTGGCAATTATTTTACAAGCGGCAGCCAGTGCGGGGGCGACGCCTAGTGAATTAAACTCTTGGATGTGGGCTTTAGGTATCGGTATGGCCATTAGCTGTATTGTGCCGTCTTGGTATTACAAAACGCCTATCCTCACAGCATGGTCTACCCCTGGTGCCGCGCTATTGATCAGCAGTTTGCAAGGCTTAAGCATGGCCGAAGCCGTGGGCGCTTTTTTGTTTGCGTCCGGATTGATGACACTGATTGGTCTAACAGGGTGGTTTGAAAGAATCATGAGTTGGGTACCACGAAGCCTAGCCGCCTCAATGCTAGCAGGGATTTTATTGAACTTTGGTTTGGGCATTTTTACAGAAATGCAGCAGGCACCTGTATTTTTATTAGGTTTGTTTGGGGTATTTTGTGTAGCGCTTTGCTTATGGCCGCGTTATGCCATCATTTTGACATTTATCTCTGGTCTAGCTTATTTAAGTCTTTTTACTTCGTTATCGGTGGATACGTTAACTTGGCAATGGGCGTATCCAGTTTGGGTGAGTCCCCAATTCAACTGGCCGGTAATGTTGGGGGTTGGCTTGCCTTTATGCTTAGTCACTCTCACCTCACAAAACGTACCCGGTCTTGCTATTTTACGTGCGCATGGCTACACCACGCCTGCTTCGCCGTTGGTGGCGGGTACAGGATTCTTAGGGGTTCTGTTGGCGCCTTTTGGGGGCTTTGCGTTTAATTTGGCCGCGATTAGCGCGGCCTTATGCTTGGGGGAAAGCACGGACCCCGATCCATCACAGCGGTACAAAGCGGCTATTTGGGCGGGGTTTTTTTATGGCTTAACGGGTTTAGCAGGTGCCGCCATCGTCAATGTGTTCGCCATCTTGCCTGATTATTTTATTGCGGCATTAGCGGGTTTAGCTCTTTTAGGGACGCTGTCGGCCGCTTTACATACTGCTCTTGAAGAAAACACTACGCGCGATGCGGCGCTCATTACTCTGCTCGTTACCGCTTCGGGTTTAAATTTTTTTGGCTTGGGAAGTGCTTTTTGGGGGCTTGTATTCGGTTGGTTACTTTTGCAACTAAAAAGAAAGCTCGCTTAAGCGCGGAGCCGTAATCGACACTTGCTCAGCCTCTAACGCTTGCACGATTTGATCTGCAAACGCTACGGCGTTGGGCGTGTCGCCATGAATACATAGAGTATCCGCTTGGATGGCCACTTCGTTGCCATTGACACTACGAACGCTTTCTTGAGTGACCATACTGAGCACTTGCTTCACGGCGGACTCGACATCCGTAATGACCGCTCCGGGTTGATTACGTGGCGTGAGTTGGCCATCGTCTTGGTAACTGCGATCAGCAAACACTTCTTCGCATACACTTAAGCCCATATGACGAGCGACCTTGACTTGATCGCTGCCCGCTAAAGCATATAAAAACAACTGCGGATTGCAGTCCAGTACTGCTTGAGCAATAGCTTGAGCGTATTCAATGTGGTAGGCAGCCATGTTATATAGAGCACCATGCGTCTTGACATGATGCAATGCCCCACCTTGTGCGTGCACAAAGGCTTGTAACGCACCGATCTGGTAGAGAACGATATCGTAGACCTGTTGGGTGCTTAGGCCCATCGTGCGTCGGCCAAAGCCGACTAAATCAGGAAAGCCAGGATGAGCACCAATGGCAAGGTTTTCTTGTAAAGCCAGATTTACCGTTTGCCGCATGATGGATGGATCGCCTGCATGGTAGCCACAGGCGATATTGACGGAACTCACGTGCTTCATGAGCAACGCGTCATCGCCCAGTGTCCAGCGACCAAAGGCTTCGCCGACATCACAGTTTAAATCCAGTTTAATGCGCATTTGTTTTCACCTTGCTTAGACCCATACGATTAAGCTCGTACCCCTATTCTAAAGAGTAGAATACTCGAAATGCTCCAGATACAAAAAGAGCAGGTCGAGTTAGGACGATTGCCTTAACTCTACCTGCTCTACATCAGCCTTAGCAAATTACTTGCTAAATGACTGGCTTACTGCCCTTCGAGGAAAGATTTGAGCTTGTCGGCTCGGCTAGGATGGCGTAGCTTACGCAACGCTTTGGCTTCGATTTGACGGATGCGCTCACGCGTCACATCAAACTGTTTACCCACTTCCTCAAGGGTTTGATCGGTGCTCATTTCGATACCAAAACGCATACGTAACACCTTAGCTTCGCGAGGCGTTAGGGAGTCTAAGACATCCTTAACGATATCGCGCATGGAGCCATGTAAGGCAGAATCCGAAGGCGATACGGTATTGTTGTCTTCGATAAAATCGCCCAAATGGGAGTCGTCATCGTCACCGATTGGTGTTTCCATTGAGATGGGCTCTTTGGCGATTTTGAGGATCTTGCGTACGCGGTCCTCAGGTAAATCCATTTTTTGTGCCAAGGTTGCTGGATCGGGCTCGACACCTGTTTCTTGGAGGATCTGGCGGTTGATGCGATTCATCTTGTTGATGGTTTCGATCATGTGCACAGGGATACGAATCGTGCGCGCTTGGTCTGCAATGGAGCGCGTAATCGCCTGACGAATCCACCATGTCGCATAGGTAGAGAACTTATAACCACGACGGTATTCGAACTTGTCGACCGCCTTCATAAGGCCAATATTACCTTCTTGAATGAGATCCAAGAACTGTAATCCCCGATTGGTGTATTTCTTGGCAATGGAAATCACCAAACGTAAGTTGGCTTCGGTCATGTCACGCTTCGCTTTACGAGCTTTGGATTCCCCATTAAGCATGCGTTTATTGACCTCTTTGAGGTCTTTAAGTGGCAACACCACGCTTTGCTGCAAATCGATAAACTTTTGCTGCACCTCTTGGATTGCTGGCACATAGCGTTCGAGCGTTTCGGCGTAGCTCGGTGCAGCAGCAATTTCCTCGTGAACCCAGTCGAGATTGATTTCATTGCCTGGGAAGCTCTTGATGAAATGCGAACGCGGCATTTCGGCGCGTGCTACGCAAATCTGCATCATTTCCCGCTCAAGCGCACGCACTTGGGCGACTTGCTCACGCATGGTATCGGCCAGCTTTTCAACCATTTTGGCGGTAAAGCGTACGCCCATGAACTCTTCGAGTATGGCTTCTTTGGCTTGAATATAACCCGGGCTTTTGTAGCCCTCGCTTTCAAAAGCGCTACGCATCTTTTGGAACCAATCGTTAATCACATCGAATTTTTTGAGTGATTTGGTACGCAAATGGTCCAATTGCTGACTGCTCATACCACCAGCGGGGCCTTCTTCGTCCTCGTCACGAGTCACCCCGGAGCCAGCGTACTCTTCGCCGTCGTCATCGATGAGACCATCAACCACATCATCAATTTCCATGGCGCCTTCGCGCACTTGATTGATGTAAGCCAGAACTTCGTTGACGGTAGTCGGGCACGCAGCGATGGCCATCACCATATGTTTGAGGCCATCCTCGATGCGTTTGGCAATTTCGATCTCGCCTTCGCGGGTGAGCAGCTCGACTGAGCCCATTTCGCGCATATACATACGCACAGGATCCGTGGTACGGCCAAAATCAGAATCTACCGTCGTGAGCGCAGCCTCGGCTTCGTCCTCGACATCGTCATCACTGGCTGCATTGGGAACATTGTCGCTCATGAGCAGCGTATCGGCATCAGGAGCTTGGTCGTAGACCGAAATTCCCATATCGCCAAAGGTACCAATAATACCTTCGATGGCTTCGGCATCCACTAAGTCATCGGGCAAGTGGTCATTAATTTCACCATAGGTAAGATAACCACGCTCTTTACCAAGCTTAATTAATGCTTTTAGGCGATTGCGACGCGCCTCTTGTTCTTCGGGCGTGAGTTGGCCACGACCGCCAAATACATCACGCTCACCACGGACTCGCTTTGCGCCTTTTTTAGCGACTGGCTTAATTTCGGGGATAACCTCTTCGTTATCGTCGAACTCATCGTCTTCATCATATGTGCTGGTTTGCGAGGCTGGGCGACCACGACGACCTGCAGCGGCCGACTCAGAAGCTTCGGGTGCAGCCGCTTTTTTAGCTGCTTTTTTAGCGACTTTCTTTGTGGCTTTTGCAGCAGTGGTTTTTTTGGCCGCTTTTTTGGCGACGGTTTTTTTGGCCGCTTTTTTGGCGACTTTCTTGACCGCTTTTTTGGCTGGCTTAGCCTCGTCCGTGGCAGGATTTTCGACCTCTACAGACGTCGTAGAGGAATCAGCTGCCGCGGCCATTACCTTGGCCTCTTTGGCTTCGTTAGAGAGGACAGAATGTTTATCAGTCGTTTGTGTCATAATGGCTTCCATGGACGCAGCAAGCATTAACACAATGCTATGCAGGACAAAACGTAATCGTACAACCCTAGTGTGTACTGCTTCCACACGTAGTATTCCAGCTTGATAATTTTCCCTGCGTAGGCTTAGGGCGGACTGAGTGCTGGCTATTTACACGTTGTAGACACTCTTGCATCCACAAGAGCGGCGTTTACTTACTTTGGTTGCAAACTTTTAATCTTACTTCAGTTAAGCTTTGCTTGCAGTAACCAATAAGGCTCTACGTTTACAAAGCTCTTGTATACGACGTCGGGCTGTCTCATCCAAGACAGATGAGGTCACCAACGTTTCCAATTCTTCGCCAACCAGTTCCAGCTCCACCTTGCGCAAAATGTCGTCAAGAATCATAGCGGCTTGGTTAGCAGGCAAATCTTCTTCGCCTAGTAAATCTGTGGTCAGGTTTTGAAGCAGCTCAGCCATTTCACTGTTGGGCTCCACAGCTTCGAGTAACGCGCCTGCATGCTGAGCTTCGCTGACGTGTATCAATGCGATGAGCTCTTGTACAAGTATTAGATTGGGGCTTTGTACAATAATTTCAAGCTGTTGGTCGCTGAGTTGGGCGACTAAAGCTGGGCAGGCCGCCAATAGACGTAACAAGCGTTTCGCTAAAGGCATCACATTGCGTGTTGGCGTTGAGGCAGAGCGTACCACAGCGCCTTGTCGAGCGCGCGTCGACGATACCGTATGGCCCCTAGCAGGGGCCGCCATACTATCCGGCTCTATAAAACCATCCCAATCAGACTCGTACCCCAGATCCTCCATAGGCGGCTCATCTGACCAATCCGTGCTCGCCGATGCATGAGCTGAAGCACCCTCTGCCCACACGCCTGCAGGCCCAGAAGTGCGGGTAACATTCGTACTAAGCCGTATATCGAGCTCTTCGGGAGTCAGCTGAACACGCGCCGCAAACTCGCGTCGGATCTGCAAGGCGAGTGTACAATCCGCCATCTCGGCTAATAATGGTAACGCCTCATGTACGCAGGCCGCACGCCCTTCCGCTTCGACGAGCAGATGACGCTTGGCGAGCTCATCCAACATAAAAGTAGATAACGCACTCGCTTGGTTGGCCTGTTCCCGAAACGCATCAGCACCAAACGCTCGAACATAGGAATCGGGGTCATGCCCATCGTCTAAAAACAAAAAACGCATGGACACATCATCGCGCAAGAGCGGTAAACATGTTTCGAGAGCACGCCAAGCGGCTTGACGGCCAGCTCGGTCCGCATCGAAACAAAACACAATGCGCTCACTTGCGCGCATGAGCTTTTTGAGATGATCGACGGTAGTGGCTGTGCCTAACGTGGCCACCGCATTGGCTAACCCAGATTGCGCAAGCGCTACAACATCCATATAGCCTTCGACAACAAGCACAAAACCCTCTTGGCGTATCCCTTGACGCGATTCCCATAGACCATAGAGCTCTTGACCTTTTGAGAACAGTGACGTCTCGGGAGAGTTGAGGTACTTGGGCTCACCGGCTGCAATTAAGCGCCCACCAAAACCAATGAGATGGCCGCGGTGATTGCGGATCGGAAACATCAACCGTTTGCGAAACCGATCGTAACGACGTCCATCGTCGGCTTCAATGACTAAGCCCGCTTCGACAAGCTGAGGATCTTGGTAGTTGGCATAGACCGTGCTTAGCCCGCGGCGATCCTGACCACTCCAACCTAAACCAAACTGCTTGGCAATCTGACCACTAATGCCACGCTGTTTTAAGTACTCTTGTACCGGTACGTACTGGCGTAAGCCTTGTTCATAAAAGGCTTGGGCTTGATCGAGAAATTGTTGCTGCTGATTATAGGCCGCTTTGCGTTGGCGATCCGCTTCGCGCTGTCGAGGTGAACGTTGAGCCTCGGGTACGACCATACCCACCTCACCCGCTAAGTTTCGTACCGCTTCGGGGAACGTGGCACCCGTGTGCTCCATTAGAAAATTGATGGCGCTGCCATGCGCGCCACAACCAAAGCAATGGTAGAACTGCTTGGTAGGGCTAACGGTAAAAGATGGGGATTTTTCGTTATGAAAAGGGCAGAGCCCCAGTAGGTTGGCTCCGCCCTTTCGAAGCTGCACATAACGCCCGACGACCTCAGTGATATCGACTCGGGCGAGCAGCTCTTGAATAAATGATTCTGGGATCAAGTATTAGTACATGCGCGGTGGCAATTGCTGGCTACGGATGCGCTTGTAGTGGCGCTTTACTGCAGCAGCGTGTTTGCGCTTGCGCTCAGCGGTGGGCTTCTCGTAGAACTCGCGTGAGCGTAATTCGGTGAGCAAGCCGGTTTTCTCGATGGTGCGCTTAAAGCGACGCATCGCAACTTCAAAAGGCTCGTTTTCTTTTAGACGTACAATAGGCATAATAAAAATATCAATAACAGAGGTAAATAACACTTTGCTAAGCAAAGCAAGAAGTGGAAAAACAACACCAAGCCATCTCTAAAACGGGAGCTTGGAGGATATGCAATAGCACCACCACCTAAAATTAAGTAGGAATTAATATTGCCCAACCTGTGGTGTTTTCCACCGCACCACTGCGCGCACTGCGCATAAATTGAGCCAAGTACAGCCTGCTATGATAGCACAAAAGGCTATTTATGTAAAACAGCCTTTTTGAGAACGAGCTAGTCTTTAGAACTATCAGTGCCTTTGCGTAGCCAAGAAGCAAGCTGATGCGGTCTCAGGCTGTCGTAATCCTCAAATGGCTGGTGAATCCAAGGGTTGGTGGGCAGACGATCAATATAATAATCCGGCTCGACTTCTGCTCGCCCCTTCCACCACAACACCGCGGTGCGCAACTCCGTAATAGCGGGAAACTGTTTCAGTAAATGGTCACGGACACGACGGAAGGTATTTCCGGTATCGACCATATCGTCAACCAGTAAAACCTTGCCATCTAAGGTACCGCGAGTAATGGTAATAAACTGAGCAATATCCAAAATACCTTGCTCTGTGCCTGCGGCTTCGCGGTAGCTGCTGGTAGCTAAAATACCCAATGGAATATCGTAAATACGGGACAGCACATCGCCTACGCGCATGCCGCCGCGCGCCAAACAGACAATCTTGTCAAACTGCCAACCGGATTCATGAACTTGGAGCGCTAAACGCTCAATTAAACGGTGGTATTCATCCCAGCTTACCCAAAGGTCGCTATCGGTGCTTGGAGGCAAAGTCATAATGGTTCCTGACTGAAAAGCTAATCGTGCGTAATGATAAACCGTGCAGAAAAAATAAAAAAGGGAAGCGTCTCATCATTGCACTATCTAAAAAAACAAGGCGGCCAAAGCCGCCTTGTTCACGAAAGGGTTCGTTTGCTAACCGCTTTCCAGTAGATTGTACTTAATTTGTGAACGGATCGCGAAGCACAATTGTTTCGTTGCGATCGGGACCAGTGGAAACCATATCAATGGGGACATCGCAAATCTCAGCAATGCGCTCTAAATAACGACGTGCATTTACAGGAAGCTTGTCGTATTCGGTAATGCCGACAGTCGACTCTGCCCAGCCTGGCATGTCTTCGAGTACGGGCTCCGCTTCGGCTACCGCATGCGCACCATAGGGGAGCACATCCAGAAATTCGCCCTTATAACGATAACCCACGCCGATTTTGAGATTTTCAACCCCATCAAGCACATCAAGCTTGGTCACACATAAGCCATTAATACCATTGATCATTACCGAGCGCTTCATAGCGGCCGCATCAAACCAGCCGCAACGACGTGCGCGCCCAGTTACGGAGCCGAACTCTTTGCCAACCGTGGCTAAACGCATACCTGTGTCGTCGAGCAATTCGGTAGGAAAAGGCCCTGCTCCAACACGCGTGGTATAGCATTTGGCGATACCTAAAACATATTCGAGCTCCTGAGGCCCCACCCCCGCACCCGCCGACGCAGCACCGGATAAACAGTTACTGCTGGTGACAAAGGGGTACGTACCGTGATCAATATCCAGTAGAGCGCCCTGCGCACCTTCAAATAACAACTTCTGGCCTGCTTTTTTGGCCGCGTAGAGATTGTTCGAGACATCCGCAACCATAGGCTCAAGCTGCTCAGCGTATAAGCGTGCTTGGTCTAATACGTCGTTAGCCGCAACCGCTTCTGCCCCCAGATAATTGGTGAGCACAAAGTTGTGATAATCCAAAGCCTCAATGAGCTTTTCTTCGAAAATCCCTGGGTCGTATAGATCCTGAACGCGTAAGGCTCGACGGGCCACCTTGTCTTCGTAAGCTGGGCCGATGCCACGCCCTGTGGTACCAATTTTGCCCTCGCCTTTACGTTTTTCACGGGCCTGATCCACAGCGATGTGATACGGCAGAATCAATGGACAAGCATAGGAGATTTGTAAACGCTCACGTACATTAACGCCTGCTGCTTCGAGTTCCGTGATCTCGGCTAATAGTGCCTCAGGAGACAGCACCACACCATTACCAATGTAGCAAGTAACGTGGGGATGCATAATGCCCGATGGAATTAAGCGCAATACTGTTTTTTGTCCGTTGATCCACAAGGTATGACCGGCATTATGACCGCCCTGAAAGCGCACAACGCCTTGGGCTGACTCAGCAAGCCAATCAACAATTTTACCCTTACCTTCGTCACCCCACTGGGTGCCGATCACCACAATGTTTTTGCTCATGTTACGTACTTAAAAAATCAAATCCTAGCATAGTGCTGGGACTAAAATTAAATCAATCAATTTGCACTGTTGGTGCAAATTGCCCTGACCTGCCATTGACCATCTTGTAGGATCAGCTCGCGATCCAGATGGAACTCATCCACATCATGCACTTGGTTCGGCAGCATTTGTATCACCACCTCGCCTTGCTGGCGTAAGGTTTTCAGTGCTTGGGCGAGCTGGGGATCAAGCCCCCAAGGTGCACGAATAGCCCGCGCAGCTTGTGCAGGCGGCAACCCGGCTGATAGCTTACGTAAATCCAAACTAAACCCGGTAGCAGGACGCTCTCGACCATAGTGCTTGCCGACACCATCATAGCGACCACCACGAACTAAGGCATCATGCCAACCTGGTGCGTACAAAGAAAACACAACCCCTGAGTGATAGCCATAACTGCTGCCCATATCGGCCAAGTCGACCGTAGGTTGATGATCGGGCAAAGCATGGATCAATGTTTCGAGATTATCGAGCGCTACACGTATAGCGGGGAGATCCGGTAGCTGTTTACGTGCTCGCGCCACCGTATCGTTTGCTTGACCATATAATTGTGTAAGCGCTACCAATGCTTGCAATGTTTCGGGCTGAGCCTTTTGCTCTAGACAGAGCTGTCGCAAGCTCGGCATATCCTTGAGACTTAATAAATGACAAACCTCGCTGGCTTGCTCAGCTAGTGCGGCGTCATGATGAATTAAGGCCATGCCAATAGCAGGATAATTTAAGTCGAGCCGCAACTCAGACACATGGGCGCACTCCACACTGGCTAAAGCGAGCTGGATAATTTCGATATCGGCTTCGACACCATCGTAACCAAAGATCTCAGCGCCAATTTGCAGTAATTCTCGATCAGAAAGCAAACCCGACGGCCGTGCATGCAACACAGGCCCACAATAACACAGACGGGTTACCCCTTCACGGTTAAGCAAATGCGCATCAATGCGCGCAACCTGAGGGGTCATATCAGCGCGCACGCCCATCGTACGACCAGAAAGCTGATCAACGAGCTTGTTGGTGCGGAGATTGAGAGTGGTGCCAGAAACGGCTTGGAGAGACTCCAAGTACTCGACCAATGGCGGGGTTACGAGCTCAAAACCGTAAGCTCGGTATAAATCCAATAACTGACGACGTAGCTCTTCGATGCGACGCGCCTCGGCGGGTAAAACATCCGCCAAACTTTCGGGCAATAACCAGTTAGACATGCACTAGCCTCGAACTGCCTGCGGCAGACAAAGAAAAAGCGACTTGGGGCGTAAGCCGGCCAAGTCGCTAGCGAAATGGGGTAAATAACTTACACGTTAGTATAAACGAAACCAACGACTACTTGGCAACCCTTAATACTAGCTGTGGGTTTAACGCGAGCCTGACTCAACGCCGATACCCTTCCAGAAGTCAAAAAACTCGGAATCTGGACTAATAACCAGCGTATCGTTTTTCGAACCAAAGGCATCACGATAGGCCTCTAAGCTGCGATAGAAGCGATAGAAGTTAGGCTCTTGACCATAGGACTTGGCATAAATACCGGCAGCTTGGGCATCGGCTTCACCACGTACGGCTTGAGACTTGGCGTAGGCTTCGGCCAGCATTTCCGCACGCTTACGATCCGCCTCAGCACGGATACGTTCATTTTCAGCTGTACCTTGCGCACGAAGGCGGTTTGCCTCTTGTTTGCGCTCGGCTTCCATACGACGGTAAACGGACTCGGAAATTTCCTTAGCAAAGTCAATACGGCGTAAACGCACATCGGTTACTTCGACCCCAAAAGGACGTGCTCGTGCCTCAACCGCTGTGAGCACCTCACGCATAATGGCATCACGTTCGTCGGCCACAACCTCTTTGACGGTACGTAAGTTAACCGCTGCGTTAAGCGCATCGCGAATTTGTGCTTGGAGACGCTCGACCGCTCCCCGATCCGAAGCTCCGAAGGTTACATAGAACTGTCGGGCATCGGAGATACGCCACATCACGTAATAATCAATAAGCAGGTTTTTCTTTTCTGCTGTTTGAATACGTTCTGGGTTTTTGCTTTCGATCATTTGCAAGCGCTTATCCAAGAACACCACATTTTGAAAAGGTGGTGGTGCCTTGAAATAGAGCCCAGGCTTGGAAATGGACTCCTTGACTTCACCCAACGCAAACACTAGGGCTAAATCACGCTCTCGGACTACAAACACGGAAGACGCT
>DWUQ01000106.1 GCA_019120675.1 Candidatus Paenalcaligenes intestinipullorum
GGCCACAATCACGCCATACACGCCCAGGGACGTAATCGCTAAGATGTACAGCAGACCCGCGTTGATATTGGCTAAGACCATCTCTGGGCCAAACGGAATCACCGCCCAAGCCGCCAAAGCAGGCATTAAGGTCACCACGGGGCCCAACAAGAACAACACGCGGTTGGCCTTGGAGGGAATGATGACTTCCTTGGTTAGAAGCTTGAAGACGTCAGCGAACGGCTGCAGCAAACCACGCGGGCCCACACGGTTGGGGCCGCGACGCGCGTGCATAAAGCCGATCATCTTGCGTTCCCAATAGGTTAGGTAGGCCACGCAAATAATAATAGGCAAGGCAATGCAGACGATTTTAATGAGCGTCCACACGACATACCAAGCCTCGGGGCCGATCAGCCCCTCACCAAAGTTTTGGATCGTAGAAAGCCATTCCATGTTAGGCACGCTCCACCGTCAATTGACCAAAGCTACTGCCCAATGCGGCGGTATCCGCAAAGGCGGTAGCAACCCGCACACTGTTTGCCGCGACTGTGTTGTCGAGCTCGGCAGCGAGTGTGACCTCGCCCTGTGCTGACTTCACACGCACCAAATCCCCGTCGCCTAAGCCTAAAGACGCCAGCAACGCGGCATTCATGCGCGCTGTGGGCGCTGCGCTCGCAGGGGCTTCCTGTAAAGGCTGAGCACGGCGTACCAAAGCGTCGCTGCGGTAAATCGGCACATCGGCCACACGCTCAACGGCTTGGCTCGCGGCCACCAAAGCGGGGGTACCGTGAATCACATTGCTGAGGCGGGACTCCACACCAGCCGCGGTAACGGTATCGCGTACCGACTCGGAGCTTTCGTCATCGAAGCCTTCCAGCTGGAACAAGTTGCCCAATACGCGCAAGACCTTCCAGCCCGGACGCGCCTCACCATAGGGTGCGGCCGCGCCTTTGAAGCTTTGAATCCGGCCTTCGGCGTTGATAAAGGTGCCTGAGGTTTCGGTAAAGGGCGTAATGGGCAGCATCACATCGGCCCAATCCTCGGCGGCGCTACGGTACGGAGTAAGCGATACCGAGAAAGTCGCCGACTTTAAAGTCTCGACGGCACGTACGCCATTGTCGCTATCGAAAGCGGGCTCGGCGTTGACTACGATGTAGCCACGCAAGCTTTGCGCCAGCATCTGCTCAGCGGTCAGCGCGCCCTTGGCGGGCACGGCATTGGCTAAGTAACCGCCCACTGTGTTCCCACCAGAGGTGAGGAAACCTAAGGTCGCGTTGGTGGCTTTCGCCAACAAGGCGGCATTGGCAGCGATGACGCTGGCTTGGTCACTGTCAACCGCCAAACTACCCAAGAACACCGCCACACGCTCGCCGGAAGCTAGGCTTTCAGCGATGGCCTGAGCGGCCTCGGAGACGTCGACATTGCTGAGGGCGGCGGGCACATCCTGTTGCGCACGACCGGCAGCCGCGACAGCCACTTCGGCTACGGCATTCGCCAACTGGCTTGGCGCAACAGTGAGGCGGCCCTGAATGCGCTCGAAGAGCGGATCGTCGGCAGCCACATCAATAAAGGACACTTGGGCGCCCTGCTTGACGGCTTGACGCAAACGCTGCGCCATGAGGGGGTGGTCTTTACGTAAGAAAGAACCAATCACCACCACGCGATCCAGCGTATTGAGCTCGGCAATCGGCATACCCAACCAAGGAATACCGGCCAAGGCTTGATCCAAACGCGCATCGGTTTGACGCAAACGGAAATCGACGTTTTCGGAGCCTAATGAACGCACCAAGCGCGCCAACAACGCTAATTCCTCGGTGGTGGAGGTGGCGGTACCCAAACCGCCAATTTGATCGGCACCGAACTTCTCGCGTACCGCATTCAGACCGGCCACGGCAAATTGCAAGGCGTCGCTCCAAGAAGCTTCGCGCCAAGAACCATCGTTGTCGCGGATCATGGGGTGCTGGAGACGGTCCTCGCTGTATAAGCCTGTGTAGGAGAAACGATCTCGGTCGCTAATCCAGCACTCGTTGACCGCTTCGTTTTCGTAAGGCAACACACGCAGCACACGATCCATCTTGGCCTGTACGACCAAGTTCGCACCCACGCTATCGTGCGGGCTAATGGAACGGCGGCGGGCCAACTCCCACGGGCGAGCGGTAAAGTGGTAGGGCTTAGACAGCAAGGCCCCCACTGGGCAGACGTCAATCATATTGCCCGACAACTCGGACTCAACGGCACGGCCCACAAAAGTGGTGATCTCGGAGTGCTCGCCTCGGTGCACCATCCCGACCTCTTGAATGCCGGCGATTTCTTGGCCTGTACGCACACAACGCGTACAGTGAATACAACGCTGCATGCCCTCAGTGGAAATGAGTGGCCCCATATCCTTGGCGACGACCACGCGCTTTTCTTCGCGATAGCGGGACTCGGAGGCCCCATAGCCCACAGCCAAATCCTGCAACTGACACTCGCCACCTTGGTCGCACACTGGGCAATCCAAGGGGTGGTTAATCAGCAGGAATTCCATCACGTCTTTTTGGGCGTTGATGGCTTTTTCGGAACGGGTGCGCACCACCATGCCATTGGTGACAGGGGTAGCACAAGCGGGCAACGGTTTGGGAGCTTTCTCGACATCCACCAAACACATGCGACAGTTGGCGGCGATGCTGAGTTTTTTGTGATAACAGAAATGCGGCACGTACACGCCAGCTTCCTGGGCAACTTGGATAACCATGCTGCCTTCAGGTGCTTCTACGGTAATGCCGTCGATGGTGAGTTCAACCATTAGTTTGTCCTGAGCCTACAAATATTGGGGTACCACACAGCTTTTATGCTCGATGTGGTATGCGAACTCGTCGCGGAAATGCTGAACGAAACTGCGTACGGGAAGCGCAGCCGCATCCCCCAGCGCACAAATCGTACGACCCATGATGTTTTGCGCGATCTCGTCGAGCATGTCGAGGTCTTCGGGGCGGCCTTGGCCGTTTTCAATACGCTTAACCATGCGCCACAACCAGCCTGTACCCTCACGGCAAGGCGTACATTGGCCGCAACTTTCGTGGTAATAAAAATAGGACAAGCGCAATAAGCTCTTGACCATACAACGGGTGTCGTCCATCACAATCACGGCGCCCGAACCCAGCATCGACCCCGCTTTCGCGATGGAGTCGTAGTCAAGGTTGGTCTGCATCATGATGTCCGCTGGCAATACAGGTGCGGACGAACCACCAGGGATCACCGCCTTGAGCTTGCGCCCTTCGCGCATACCACCGGCTAATTCCAACAGTTTGGAGAATGGGGTACCCAATGGGATTTCGTAGTTGCCTGGACGCTGCACATCGCCAGAAATGGAAAAGATCTTGGTGCCCCCTGCATTGGGTACACCGATATCCAAATAGGCTTGACCACTGTTGCGGATAATCCAAGGCACTGAGGCGAAGGTTTCAGTGTTGTTGATGGTGGTGGGCTTGCCATACAGACCAAAGCTGGCAGGGAACGGTGGCTTGAAGCGCGGCTGACCACGCTTGCCTTCGAGCGACTCCAGCAAAGCGGTTTCTTCGCCGCAAATGTAGGCACCATAACCATGGAACGCATGCAACTGGAAATCAAAACCCGAACCAAAGATGTTATCGCCCAAATAGCCTGCGGCACGTGCCTGCTCAAGCGCTTCTTCGAAACGTTGGTAGATTTCAAAGATTTCACCGTGGATGTAGTTGTAGCCCACGCTGATACCCATTGCATACGCGGCAATCGCCATACCTTCGATGACAATATGGGGATTGAAACGTAGTAAATCGCGATCCTTGAAGGTACCCGGCTCGCCCTCATCGGAGTTGCAGACCAAGTACTTTTGACCGGGAATCGTGCGGGGCATAAAGCTCCACTTGAGCCCAGTCGGGAACCCAGCACCGCCACGACCACGCAAGGCCGAGGTTTTGACTTCGGCGATGACCTCGTCGGGGGTCATGGATGTAAGGACCTTGCGCAAGGCTTCGTAGCCACCACGCTGCACGTAGTCTTCAAGGCCCCAGTTGTCGCCATTAAGGCCTGCCAGCATTTGGGGCTCAATGTGACGATCGTGGAAGATCATGCTTCGCGACAAATCCCCACTGGGATTAGGCTCTAGGCCTTGGGCGAGTTTTTTCAAAATATCCGGTGCGCTCATGCCGAATCTCCATGCTTTTTAAGCTCTTCGACCATGGCGTCGATGCGCTCAGACTCCATGTGTACGCACATATGCTGATTGTTGACCAGCATAACGGGTGCGTCACCACAGGAGCCCATGCACTCGCCCATGACCAGGGAAAACATGCCATCGGCTGTGGTTTCGCCGTAGTCGATGCCGAGCTTTTCCTTGAGGTATTCGCCCGACTTCACCCCCTCACGCAACGCACACGGTAAGTTGGTGCACACGGAAATGGTGAACTTGCCCACAGGCTTGGTATGGAACATGTTGTAGAAGGTGGCCACCTCTTCGACTTGAATAGGCGGCACGCCCAAGTAATTGGCCACGTCCTCGATAACCTCAGCCGATACCCAGCCTTTTTCCTCTTGGGCAATGGTCAACGACGCCATGATGGCTGAACGTTTTTGCTCGTCGGGATACTTGGTAAGCTCCCGATCGATACGTTGATAAGCTTTTTCGGAAAGCAGCATAATTTGATTCCGTTCCTTCATGGCGCCGACTTAACGGTCAATCTCGCCAAAAACAATGTCTTGTGTACCAATAATCGTGACCGCGTCGGCCAGCATATGACCGCGTGACATTTCATCTAGGGCCTGCAAATGCACAAAGCCTGGGGCGCGAATCTTCATGCGATACGGCTTGTTGGCCCCATCGGAAATCATGTAGATGCCGAACTCCCCCTTGGGGTGCTCGACGCCCGCATACGCCTCGCCAGGTGGCACGTGCATGCCCTCAGAGAACAGCTTGAAATGGTGGATTAGATCCTCCATGCCTTCTTTCATGCGCTCGCGCTTGGGCGGGGCCACCTTGTGGTTGTCGGTAATGACCGCACCACCGGGGTTATTGCGCAACCACTGAATGCACTGACGAATAATGCGGTTGCTTTCACGCATTTCGGCAATACGCACCAAATAACGGTCGTAGCAATCGCCATTGGTGCCGACAGGGATATCGAAATCCATACGATCGTAAACGGCGTAGGGTTGTGTCTTGCGCACATCCCACTCGACACCTGAACCACGCAGCATGGGGCCTGTAAAGCCTAAAGCTTTAGCGCGATCAGCGGTAACAATACCGACGTCCACTAAACGCTGCTTCCAAATGCGATTATCCGTAAGGAGCGTTTCGTACTCGTCCACACAGCCGGGGAAACGGTTGGTGAAATCCTCGAGGAAATCCAACAACGAGCCTGAACGCGCTTCGTTCATGGCCTTGAGCTCTTTGGCGCTGCGGTACTTGCTGGGCTGGTACTGCGGCATGGTGTCGGGCAAATCGCGATAGACCCCGCCTGGACGGTAATACGCCGCGTGCAAACGCGCACCGGATACCGCCTCGTAGGCGTCCATCAAGTCCTCGCGCTCGCGGAAAGCGTACAAGAACACCGCCATCGCGCCCACGTCTAAGGCGTGCGAGCCGATGGACATGAGGTGATTCAAGATACGCGTGATCTCGTCGAACATGGTGCGAATGTACATCCCACGCAACGGCACCTCGATACCCAAGAGCTTTTCGACTGCCAAGCAGTACGCGTGCTCGTTGACCATCATGGACACATAGTCCAAGCGATCCATATAAGGTAAGGCTTGTAGGTAGGTACGGTGCTCCGCGAGCTTTTCGGTACCGCGGTGCAACAAACCAATATGCGGGTCGGCGCGCTGGATGACTTCGCCATCCAGCTCAAGCACCAAACGCAACACCCCGTGCGCCGCCGGGTGCTGGGGACCAAAGTTTAGAGTGTAATTTTGAATTTCAGCCATTATGCAATTAGCGCCCTACTCCGTAATCGTCCTCGCGTACCACTCGTGGGGTAATTTCGCGCGGCTCGATAGTAACAGGTTGGTAAATAACGCGTTTCTGTTCAGGGTCGTAGGCCATTTCCACATAACCGGAAATGGGGAAGTCCTTGCGGAACGGATGCCCAATAAACCCGTAGTCCGTCAAGATACGACGTAAATCGGGATGCCCCTCGAACACAATCCCGTAGAGATCAAAGGCCTCGCGCTCGAACCAGTTCACCGTGGGCCACACGTGGAACAACGTGGGCAGTACTGGCAAATCGTCGCCAGGCACAAAGGTGCGCACACGCAAACGCCAGTTGTGCTGAACGGACAGCAAATGGATGGTGACCGCAAAGCGATGCGGGAACCAGGACGGGTCAAAAGCAAAGGTCGGTGCGCGCCAGCCCGAGTAGTCTACCCCACACAAATCGATGCACATTTCGAAGCGTAAGTCGGAATGATCGCGTAAGGTTGTACAGGTGTGAATCCAGTCCTCGGAAGGAACCTCTAGAGTGAGCTCGTTGTTGGCGAGAGTGAGCAACGCCGCCTCACCAAAAACCGACAATAAATTTTTCTGTAGCGTTTCAAGCCGTGTCATGTGACAGTACCTATGAATAAAGCCGACGCTTAGCGTGCGATGGTATTGGTGAGGCGGATTTTGTTTTGCATTTGTAGCAAACCATAAACCAAAGCCTCGGCCGTGGGCGGACAGCCCGGCACGTAGACGTCTACGGGCACAATCCGGTCACAACCGCGCACCACCGAATAAGAATAATGGTAGTAGCCGCCACCATTGGCACAGGAGCCCATAGACACCACCCAGCGCGGCTCGGCCATTTGGTCGTAAACCTTGCGCAAGGCGGGGCCCATTTTGTTGCACAGCGTGCCGGCCACGATCATCAGATCGGACTGACGCGGGCTAGGACGGAAAATAATACCGAACTGGTCCAGATCGTAACGCGCCGCACCCGCGTGCATCATCTCGACCGCACAACAGGCCAAGCCAAACGTCATGGGCCACATCGAGCCCGTTTTTGCCCAATTGAGGAACTTGTCCGCATTGGTGGTAATAAAACCTTCTTTAAGAATGCCGTCGATAGCCATAATAATTGCCTTTAGCTAAAGCATGCGCCCACACGGCGCACCCTTTGAGGTGCTCTGCCAGAGCGTGTACAGGGCAGTAGATAAAACGATGCCGTATAGCAGAGCCGCCACACGGCCACGAGCTTTGGGGATTACTCCCAATCGAGCGCGCCTTTGCGCCACTCGTAGATAAAGCCCACGGTTAGAATTGCTAAAAACACCATCACCGACCAGAAGCCCACCAAACCAATTGTGCCGTTGGCCATGGCCCACGGGAAAAGGAAGGCGATTTCGAGATCGAACATAATGAAGAGAATAGCGATAAGGTAGTAACGAATATCGACTTTCATGCGGGAATCGCCGAAAGCCTCGAAACCACACTCGTAAGGCGAGAGCTTTTCATCGTAAGGGCGGTTGGGGCCTAAGATACGACCGGCCATTAATAACGCAATACCAATGCCGGTAGCGACGATAAGAAAAAGCAATACAGGGAAATATTGTTGCAGGTTCATGCAAAGGATCCAATCGCAGTGAATAAACCATTGGATTGTAGCATTTTGCGAGCAGAGTTTAAGGGTATAACCTTAGAGTATGTCCAAAAGTTGGTCACTGACACCAAGCTGACAACTCAGAGGCTGAATACTTAAGGCTTACAGGGTTAGTGTAGCAAAGAAACAACCTCTGAGTGGATCTTATAGAAGAGTAGTAAATTAGTAACAAGGGCCTTTAAACTGCCGCTACAGGCCCTCGCCCACCACGCATCACCACATACTGCAGCGCACCGCCCAAGCACGCCCCAATCAGCCAGCCGTAGCCCACCAACTCCGCAGGGTTGGTGTGCGTCTCACCAAATAACACCGCTGTACCCGCTGTACTAAACAAAGCCAAAAACGAGAACACCGCCGAAAAATACGCCACCATTACCAAATACACCAATGGCTCCGCCAGGATTATCCAGCACCGCATTCAATAACAACGCCAACGCGGTGGAAGCAAAATACGTCTGCACCCCATACCAGAAAATCGCCACAATCCCCCGCACCAAAGCCGGAAAGTTTGCCCCACGCACCCCCATACTGATGCGTGCAATCACCGGATACGGCACCCCATACAGCACACTCGGCTTGCCGCTCAGATTGACCAGCAGCATCACAATAAAGCCCGCGAGCAGAATCCCCGCAAACACCACCCAACCGTTTAACCCATAAGAGATAAACAAGGTGGCCG
>DWUQ01000107.1 GCA_019120675.1 Candidatus Paenalcaligenes intestinipullorum
GCAAGCTTGTTAAGCATAACTGGTAGAGTTGAGTTTATCTATGACTTATCTATTTTTACCTATGACTTCTACTTCCTTAAACGTCGTTTTCCTTGACCGTGCCACCCTTCCTGAGTCGCTTGGTTTAGCCACTTTAGAATTTCCCCATCAGCTGACGCTCTATGAGCACAGCAGTCCGAGCGAAGCCTTACAGCGTGTCGTCGATGCGGACATTGTGATCACCAATAAGGTGCCGATTACTGCAGAACTACTGGAGCAGGCCCCCAAGTTAAAACTGGTGGCTGTGGCGGCGACTGGGATTAATATGATTGATCTTGAAGCCTGTGCAGCGCATCAGGTGGCGGTCAGTAATGTTCGTGACTATGCGGGCAATACGGTGCCGGAGCATGTGTTAGCGCTTATTTTTGCTTTGCGCCGTAGCTTGCTGCCGTATCATCGATCGATTGCCGCAGGTCGTTGGCAAGAGGCCAATCAGTTTTGTTATTTTGATTACCCCATCCAAGACCTTGCGGGCAGTACCTTAGGAATTATTGGTGCTGGTTCATTGGGACAATCTTTAGCCACACTAGCCAAAGCCTTAGGGATGAACGTGATCTTTAGTGCGCGCAAAGGGGCGAGCACTGTGCCTAATGATCGCGTTGCTTTCGAGGAGCTATTGCGCACAGCCGATATCATTAGCTTGCATTGTCCTCTAACTGCAGACACCACTAATCTGATTGGTGCGCCGGAGTTTGCTCACATGCAGCGTCGTCCCTTACTGATTAATACCGCTCGTGGTGGCTTAATCGATGAGCACGCGTTGGCGCACGCGTTACAAACCGGTCAAATTGCTGGTGCCGGTATTGATGTGACCACCCCAGAGCCTCCTCAGGCCGATAATCCCCTGTTACAATTAATGGACTTACCCAACTTCATTTTTACCCCGCATGTGGCGTGGGCCAGTCGCGAAGCCATTCAGGCTCTAGCGGATCAATTGATCGCCAATATCAATGCCTTTGTGCGTGGTGAACCACGCAACCTTGTTTAACCTTGTTTTTTACATGACGATTGACGGTTATTCTCCACGTATGCTGGACTTGTCGAGCTTGAGTTTTAGCTTAAAAGGGGAGTGCGCGCTTGTGACGGCTTCAACAGCCGGCCTAGGTTGGGCCATAGCCTGTGGCATGGCGCAGCAGGGGGCACATATTATTTTAAATGGCCGAGATGCGCAGCGTTTGCAACACGCCCAACAATGCTTAGTGAACGCGGGCTATAGCGCTTCCGTTTGGTGTCAGGATGTCACGGAATTAGCAGGGCTTGAGGAGGCTTATGAACGCCACGCCAAGGCTGCGACGATATTGGTCAATGCTGCGGGGGTGCGGTTGCGACAAGGCTTTTTGCAACTAAAGTCGAGCCAGATGGTGGAGCATATCCAGCGCAATCTTTCGGCAATGGTTGTATTATCAAGCTGTGCTGCCCGCCATATGACCGCGAGCAAGCATGGTCGTATTATTAGCCTAAGCTCTATTGCGGGGCCGATCGCCCGTGCGGGTGATGCCATTTACCCCATCGCCAAGCAAGGGGTCGAGGCGATGGTACGCAGTTTGGCGGTTGAGTTTGCTCCGCATGGTATCACCAGTAATGGCATTGCACCGGGACCTTTTGCCACCGAGTCCAACGCACAATTACAAGCGGATCCCATCAAAGGTCAAGCAATGCTCCAGCGCAGCCCTATCGGACGCTGGGCGCAGCCCGAGGAGATTATAGGGGCGGCTGTTTTTTTAGCCTCTCGGGCAGCCAGTTATGTCAATGGGCATGTGTTGGTGGTGGATGGTGGTTTATCCGTTAGTTTTTAAGGAGTCAAGGTGTCGCATCCGATACGCGTGGCAATTAATGGTTATGGCCGTATAGGTCGTTGTGTGTTGCGGGCTTTATACGAGCGTGGTTTGAATGACCAGTTTACAATTGTGGCCATTAACGAGCCTGCCGACCTAGAAAGTATGGCGCACTTAACGCGTTTCGATTCCACGCATGGAGCGTTTCATGCCCAAGTGGATCAAGATGGCACCCACCTGATTATCAATGGTCAGCGTATTGTCGTGAGCCATGCGCGCACGCCCGAAGGGGTGGATTGGTCCGCTTTGGAGCTGGATCTACTGATCGAGTGCTCCGGAGCCTACGGCAGTCGAGTTCAATTACAGGCTTTTATTGATGCGGGCTGTCCACGGGTGTTGCTATCGCACCCCGGTAATAGCGCTCAGGATGTGGACGCAACCGTTGTCTTAGGTATTAATGAAGCGTGTTTAAATGGGCATCAACAATTGGTGTCGAATGCGTCGTGCACCACCAACGCCATTGTGCCGATATTGGCTCAGCTTGAGCAGCACTATGGCGTAGCCAGCTGTTTTTTAACCACTTTGCATTCGGTCATGAACGACCAACCCATGATCGATGGCTATCATCATACGGATTTACGGCGTACCCGTTCGGCCATGCAGTCCATGCTACCGGTATCGACGGGTTTAGCTGCCGGGGTGGAACGTTTATTGCCGTATCTCAAAGGCAAGGTGCAGGCCAAAGCCATCCGCGTACCGATTTTAAATGTCTCCGCGATTGATATGCAGCTGAGTCTGCGTCGGTCAATTACGGTTGCCGAGATCAATGCTTGCTTTAAAGCCTTAGCGCACGATCGGCCTTCAATCATCGCTTACACTGATCAGCCACATGCATCGGTGGATTTTAATCACAACCCACACTCCGCTATCGTGGACGCCAGTCAAACACGCGTGGATGCTCTGGGTAACGCAAATGTTTTTGTTTGGTTTGATAATGAATGGGGTTTTGCCAATCGACTCATTGATATCGCACAGGTTTGGGCCCCTCGCTTTCTAGCCGCTTCTCAGTTTTCTTAATGGTTTAATCAGGAGAGTTACATGACAGAGCTACGCATCGAAAAGGACTCCATGGGGACAATTGAAGTACCAGCCCATCGTTATTGGGGGGCGCAAACCCAGCGTTCTATTCAAAATTTTCCCATCGGCGTGGAACGTTTCGTGTGGCAGCGTCCCATGATCCAAGCGCTTGGCTACCTAAAAAAGGCCACCGCCTTAGCCAATGGCGTACTCGGTGAGTTGGATGTGAGCATTGCCCAACCGATTGCCGAAGCGGCTCAATTAGTGATTGATGGCCAATTGGATGACGAGTTTCCTTTGGTGGTGTTTCAAACGGGCTCGGGTACCCAAAGCAATATGAACGCCAACGAGGTGATTGCGCACAAAGCCATTGAGTTATCAGGGGGCGATTTTCAGGTGGACCGTACGATTCACCCCAATGATCACGTCAACCGAGGGCAATCTTCCAACGATACTTTCCCTACAGCCATGCACATTGCGGTGGCCTTGCAAGTCACCCAGCGCTTGTTGCCGGATGTCGGCACCTTACGTGACACCTTTCACGAATTGGCGAAGCGCTACGACACTCTAGTCAAAGTAGGACGCACCCACTTACAAGATGCAACTCCAATTACGTTAGGCCAAGAAATTGGGGCGTGGGGTGTGCAGCTTGACTACGCACTCAAACATGTAGAAGCGCAGTTACCCGGCATTTATGAGCTGGCTATTGGCGGTACCGCAGTGGGTACTGGCTTAAACGCCCACGCAGAGTTTGGCGATACGGTCGCGCGTCAGCTGGTGGATTTGACGGGTTTGCCTTTTGTGAGTGCACCCAATAAGTTTTATGCGTTGTCCGCGCACGATGCGTTGGTCAACATGTCCGCTGCTTTGCGTACTTTGGCGGGTGCACTATTAAAAATAGCGAATGATGTGCGTTGGTTAGCCAGTGGCCCGCGTTGTGGTATAGGGGAAATTCATATCCCTGAAAACGAGCCGGGATCTTCGATCATGCCTGGCAAGGTCAACCCGACCCAATGCGAAGCCTTAACCATGGTGTGTGCGCAAGTCTTTGGTAATGACGCCACCGTCGCGTTTGCGGGCTCACAGGGCAACTTCCAGCTCAACGTCTACAAGCCCGTTATGGTGCACAACGTGCTGGAAAGCATCGAGTTACTGAGCGATGCGTGCTTGGCCTTCAATGAGCACTGTGCCATTGGTATTGAACCTGACGAGGTACGCATTCAGCAAAACCTCGACAAAAACCTGATGCTGGTGACGGCGCTTAATAAACACATTGGCTACGACAATGCGGCTGCGATTGCTAAAAAAGCGCATCAACAAGGGCTCAGCCTCAAGGAAGCAGCGTTAGAAAGCGGCCTACTTAATGAACAGCAGTATGAAGAGTGGATCGATCCCTTAGCCATGACCAGCAATCAAACACGTAAATAATGCTGAATGCCTGAAGGTTTAATAGCTCCGAGCGCTTAACGTTTTGCTCATAACTAAAAAGCCCATTCTGTACCGTACAGAATGGGCTTTTTTATTCGGGTGGCGTGTTTATTTAATTAACGTGACTGGCACCTTGGCTTGATGAATCACTTTGCTGGTTACAGAGCCCATAATTAAACTGGGCATAGCACTTAAGCCTCGGGTGCCCATAACAATATGTTGGCAGCCGTGTTCGCTCACGTAGTGATTGATTTCCTCAGCGATATCGCCGACGATGACCTCTTTGGTGTAGGGGACATTACTGGCTTCAAGCTGTGGGCTGATGGATAACAACGCATTTTGCCCTTCGTCTTGATAATACGCATCCAACACTTCGGGCGAGAAAAAGCGCGAGACATTGCCAGAGATAATGGGGCTTTGTACGGTCACAACATGCAACTCAGCGTCTTGGAAGCGGTGAGCCATCTCAAGGGCAGCCTCCAGTGCGCGAGCAGCACTGTCTGAGCCATCCACAGGAACGAGTATTTTATACATGGTATCTCCTAGCAAAAAGGATGCGAATGTTTAAGCTTAGTCAGAGCAATGCAAATTGGTCAAGATGCGTCTTTACCCTAAGGGCTTATTAAGGTTTAATGAGGACACCATAAAGAGGCTACTTTAAGCGTGACACATTGGGTTGCATGCTGTAGTCCAGAGTTTTTTAGGAGAGTATTCATGAAACTCAAATCCTTGGTTTTCTGTACCAGCTTATTAGCACTGAGCAGTGCTGCGGTAGCCGATACCGACTTTGCTAAGGTCAACGAGGCCCTGCAAAAAAATAACTGCTTGGCCTGCCATGCTGTAGACAATAAATTAGTTGGGCCTTCTTATGTCGAAGTGGCCGAAGCTAATAAAGGCGACCCAGCAAATGCTGAAAAATTACGCAATGCCATTAAAAATGGTATTGGTGGTGTATGGGGGCCAATCCCTATGCCACCTAATCCTCAGGTTTCCGATGACGATCTAACCCTGATTGTGGATTGGTTGATGGCGGGCGCACCGCACTAATTAACCAAAAAAGGCCGACACGTCGGCCTTTTTTTATTTAAGTCTAGTTTTGGGTTGAGAGTTGTTTTTGCTGATTGGCCGCAAACTCGAGCATACGATCTAAGCTTTGTTGGGCGAGCTGCGCAATGTTATGGTCCACATGAATCTCCGCATACGGTGCCGGCTCACGTAATAACCCTACAATACGCTCCAAAGTATTCATGCTCATCCAAGGGCAAAACGCACAGCTTTTACAGCTGGCGCCATTGCCACCTGTGGGGGCGGCAATAAATTGCTTGTTAGGGGTAAGCTGCTGCATTTTGTGCAATAGACGCTGATCAGTGGCAATAATAAATTGCTGGGTAGGGAAGTCTTTGGCAGCGCGTAACATCTGTGAAGTGGAACCAATAAAATCCGCGTGCGCCAACACGTCGGCGGGCGATTCAGGGTGAGCGAGCACCATGGCTGAAGGTAACTCAGCCTTGAGCTGGACGAGCTCACGGGCTTTAAATTCATCGTGCACTAGGCACGAACCTTGCCAAAGCAACATATCTGCCCCAGTTTGCGCTTGAATATAGCTGCCTAAATGCCGATCGGGGGCCCAGAGTATTTTTTTGCCTTGTGCATGCAGGTGAGCGACGATTTCTAATCCGACTGAAGACGTCACTACCCAATCTGCCCGCGCTTTTACCGCTGCACTGGTATTGGCATAGACCACCACGGTACGATCCGGGTGCTGATCACAGAAGGCATTAAATTCTTCGCTATCACACCCTAAATCTAATGAACAGTTAGCGTCTGTATCAGGCATAAAAATGCGTTTTTCGGGGCTAAGGATTTTAGCGGTTTCGCCCATAAAGCGTACACCTGCGACGATGAGCGTATCGGCCTCACAGTCTCGTCCAAAGCGTGCCATTTCTAAAGAATCCGCAACACACCCCCCGCTGCGTTCCGCTAAGTCTTGAATGACGGGATCCACATAATAGTGGGCGACCAGCGTAGTGGCTTGGGAGGCGAGTCGATCAAGAATTTCTTCCCGAAGTAACGCTTCAGTTTGTCGATCTACAGGTGGGGGCACACGCGCCCATGCCTCAGCAAGTTGGATAGGGCCTCCACGGCCAGTTGGTTTGTCGAACAGTACAGTTTGGATAGACATGACAAAGTAGGCTTAAAAATAAAATCCAAAAGCTAGGTATAGCATATATACTCAAATTGAGTTTAAGTTAGTTGTAATCTTGCACTGATTTTAGGTATCCAGCCTTTAGAAAAGATGCTGCCCAAGCAAAAATTACTAACGAAGCCCTTAACTTTACGTTAAGAATCAACCAAATAGATCGAACTGTTTGTTTGGTAGAAAGCAGTGCAGGTAGCAAGCACGCTGCTGCAAAATTTATCAAATATGCTTTATAAATGTCGCGGGTAAACCCTAGGAATGCAGACGGTTAATTGTAAGATTTGTTGAACAAAGCCGGTTAGGCTACAGGATACAAAGCTTTTAGATAGTCGTAACTGACGTAAAAACGTGCTTATTTAGTTTTTTAGGTCAGTATGGATGTTGTATTTTGAAATATTTGTTTGCACTCCAGCGGGAATTATCCAGTGCAGTTTGTATAGTAGAAATTAAGAGGTTCTCTTAACAACACTAGCGTAGGTAAAGGAGGTCCGTATGAGTACGACAGTATTATCTGGTGAACGCTCAAATACCAAATTTCTTGCTACCTTTAAAACACGTGAACAAGCTGAGCATTACCAAGCCGAACTGACCGCACAAGGCTATACCCCACAACAAATTACGATCATTGGGCCTAACGAGCAACGCTATGGTCGCAAAATCGAGCCCGAATCGCGCGGTATTTTTCATACCGCGTTGCGTGCCCATGGGGTTTTAGGCGTGGCCGGTTTTATTGTTGGCTTATTGATTTGGGGGGCCTTGTATTTAGCTCAGTTCCCAGCCATTTACTCTTCGCCAGTTTTTAGTCTAATACCGTTTGTGTTTATCTTTACGGCTTTAGGGTTGATGTTGGGAGGAGCGTTTACGCTACGACCTGATCATCAATTGGTCATTCAAGGGATCAAAAATGCTCAAGCTGCCGGTGAGTGGTCACTCATTGTGCATTCACGCAGTTCCGATCAGAGCGAGCAGCTTGAGCATTGGTTTGCTTTAAATCATATTGAAGTGGCTCGTAGCCTATGAGGCAAGCGTTTGCGTAGCCATGACGCGCTCGTAGTGAGCAGGAATAAATCGCCATACCAAGCCTGCTACTACGAGCACTAAGCATAAGTGTACGGACCACGCGTACACAAAGCTACCGCTCAACTCACGTAAGCTCGCACTCACCCATGGGCCTGCAGCAGTAATAATAAACCCACCACCCTGCATTAACGCACTCAACGTGCCTGCTTGGGCTGGATTTGTAAAATGATCCAACGCCACAACTAAAGTTAAGGCAAAGCATCCCCCCAAGCCAATGCCCATAATAGCTGACCAAAAGTAGGGTGCGGAGGTAGGCCAAAAAGCAAAGGACGCAAAGCCCAAAGCTTGGCAACTTAAAGCCAGCCATAACCATTTGCGTCGATCAAGGTTGCGTGCTGCCAAAGTGGGCAACGATAAGGCGGAGGCTGCTTGTGCAATGGACAACACGGCAATCAGGCTGCCACTGCTGGCGGCGGACCAGCCTAATTCTTGGTAATACGGCGAGAGCCAAGCGACGATGGTCGCGTAACCACTATTAATTAAGCCAAAACTAAAAATTAATAACCACGTACGGGGGCGTCGCATTAATAATCCAGCGGGCAGACTACTTTGAGGGTTAGGGCGATCTTTTGGCAAAATCCACCACGCACAAAGTAAGGCAAACGGAATGGGTAAAGCCCACATTGCTAAGCCCCATTGCCAATTTGCAACTTCACTTACCATAGGTGTGAGCTGGGCGCCTAGGGCACCACCGCCCATCAGCATGGCTGAGTACAGGCCGGTAACCGGTGCGACATGAGCGGGAAATTGTTGCTTGATGATGCCAGGTAGCAAGGCTTGCAGTACTGCGACGCCAATCCCACATAAACCGGCGGTAAGGATTAAGGTCAACCCATTAGGCACCCACAAACGCAGCACACAACCCAGCCCTAAAATCAGCAATGCGCCAAGCATTGCAGTACGCGTACTCGCAATACGTCGCAAACTTGGCAATAAAAAGGCAAATACGCCCATTAAAAACATCGGTAACAAGGTTAACCAAGCTAAGCCTTGAAAGCTTAGCCCAGTGCTGCTCGCAATTTCACCGACAACGGGACCTGTAGCGGTGATAAAGGGGCGTAAATTTAGGCCAATTAAAACGACTAAGGCTAACCACAAGCCTAAGCGCTGAGGGGTAGAGGTAACAGTAGAGGCAGTCATTATTTTTAGAGGGAGAGAGGGAAAGCGGTGAAGCGAGCAAGCCGCGTGGCGTAATCAGGACGTAGAAGAATCCTGATCCCACCAACGCTGATGATGCGCACTGGTGCGTTGATGACGCTGCGCATCATTACTATGCAAGTATAGATTAGTCGTAGCAATCGAGGCATGGCCTAAGGTATCGCGTACGTGCAATAAGTCAACGTGATCTTGCACCATATGTGAGCCGGCACTGTGGCGCAACCAATGCGCGGACGCGTCGTTAAGTCGCTGGAGGCTGTCTTCGGGTAATAAATTATGCGTTTGAGCATAGTCTGCAGTGCGTTTAAAAACGTATTTGATGCGTTGATGCAAAGCCGCTCGGCTTAGGGCGCGTTGGTATTGATCTAAGCTCATGATTAACGGTTGCGGCTCAGACGGTACAGGCAAAGAGGGTAACCCATTTACCTTGCGGTAAAGTGCGAGCTCACTTAATAAAACGGAGGACACGGGGATTCGGCGGGTTTTATTACCTTTGCCTAAAATGCGTAGCCACCATGTTGGCGTAGTCTCCGAAGACTGAAGGTCTTGATAAAAGCTAGCCATGCCGTTTTCCGCTACTTCCGAAATACGCATGCCGGTTAAAAACAATAAATGAAACAACCAACGATCGCGCATCGCACGTGCCAAATAAGGCGTCCCACTCGACTCTTGGCCAGTCGTACTCCACATTAGATAGTTACGAATAACCTGTAATTCTTTGGTTGCCAGTATCCGTGTAGACAGCGTCAAGGCGGAGGCTGGGCGGCGTCTGCGTGCGCGCAAAGCCAGAGGGTTATGTGCTAAATGTTCGGCTTTCACCAGCCATTCAAACAGTTGATTCAAGATTCTTAGACTTTGGGAGCGACTGGCTGCCGAGAGTGGGCCGGTAAATGGCCGCCATTGTGGGTGGCCACGTCCATATTTTTTCCCTTTAGGCATTTGCCAATGCTCGGCGGGTTGTGGGTCTGATAAGAACTGTTCATAGCGCAATAAGTCTTCGTGTTTTAAATCGGCAAAATTACGTTGAGCGACCTGGCTCACCCAAAGCATAAAACGTTCACTTTCTTTTCGATATGCGGCAAATGTATTCGGTTGCTCCCAATAGTTAGCTAACCATGCAGTGACAGCAGCCACATCCGTTTGTGCCTCCAATTGAGTAGGCTCAGTTTGGGAAGCTAAAGCCTGATTTTGCTGAGGTTTTTTAGTCAGCAAAGGGCTAAGCGGTAGGGCAGGGCTAGGGGTGGAAGACATAGCGCAAGGTCATCAAAAAGAGGTAAGGGGGCCAAGAATGCTGGATGCTGTATCGCAGTACAAGGCTTAAGAAATAGCTTTGCAAAGCTCCAAGCAAGGCTTGAGATGGCTGCCTCAGAAACCGACTACTCAGCACTGCTACAGCGCAGAATTCAAGATTGTACCTAATCAATATTAGACATAATAGTAGTTATGTCTAATATTAAAGAATATTGATTAAATCTTTAATATAATACGTAGTGTTATTTATTAATTTACTTGGAATAAATTGATGACCACACCAGAAACCTCTTTAAACGAAGATGTGTCAGCACTGCGCGAACGCTTTAGCGACACACAAGAGCTCTACCAAGAAGTCGCTGCCTTATTGTTTTTTCGTTATGGGCAAACCCCTACAGCGAACCGTCTCTATCAATTGGTGCGCAAGGGCAGCATGAGCGCGCCCGCACGAGCTCTGAACGATTTTTGGGAAACCTTACGCAGTACCAGTCGCGTGAAAGTTGGTCACGCGGATATCCCTGAAGCGTTGCGCACGCAAACCGGAGAGGTGTTAAGCCAACTGTGGGACATTGCTGTAAATGAAGCACGGCAAAGTTTTGAGCTGTTTACGACGGAAGCCCAACAACAGATCGAAGCAGCCGCCACAGACCGTGCGGCAGCCTTAGATAAATTGCAACTAACGGAAATAAGCTATCAACAGCAAAAAGAAAAAGTATCCAACCTAGAGGGGGAGAGGCGAGTATTGCAGCAACATCTAAGCGCAACGCAAGCAAAATTGGAAAGCAGCCTGCAACAGCAGGAAGACGCTAAGCAAGAACGAGAAAGTCTGTTGGCCCAACTGCAAGCACAGCACCAGCAGTTCACCGCAGATCTAAAAGCTTTACAGCACAGTATCAAGCTTACTGAAGAGCGTGCGCAAGCGACTGAGAAAAAAGCATTGTTGGAAGTCGACGCGTTGCGTGTAGAAAATACTCAGCTGCAGCAGCAGCTGAAAGCTGAACAAAAGAAATTTCAGTCTTTACAGGCAGAGGCGCACCACGTAGCCACTCAAGTGCAGCAGTATCAAGCCCAAGAAAGCCAATGGTTAGCCACTCAGCAAGCTCAAGAAGCCAAGCTCTCGCATGCTTTAGAACAACTCGCTCTTGTGCAATCACAATGCCAATCAATGCAGCAAGCTATCATGCAGCACAAGCATGAGCACGCCTTAGCACAACAGCGGATAGCGCAACAGCAAGAGACGCAAACTGCTTTACGTCAACTGATAGATCAATACACCAAGCAACTGCATTACCTTGAACAACATATTGCGCAAATACAGTCGAAATCCCCCTGATGAGCTGGCTCATGTAAGGTGAAGCCATTACAATAAGCCTCTATTTTTGACTATCATTTGCCCGCCCAGGAGGATAAAGTGACCCCCAAACTACTCAGTACCCCGTTGAGTCCGTAT
>DWUQ01000108.1 GCA_019120675.1 Candidatus Paenalcaligenes intestinipullorum
AAATGCACCCCCTGACTCGGGCTCACAATGGGCTTGGAGTAACGTTCGGCCACTTGATGATCCAACTGGCGAATGCGATCCACCCAAACCCCGGTGGCGTTGATCACACATTGAGCATTAATCCTGTATTGGTCGCCCGTTAGGGTATCGCGGAAGTCGAACCCAGAAACACGATCACCCTCGTAACGCAATCGCTCTACCTCAGCATAGTTCAACACGCATGCCCCAGCTGCTGCGGCCGAACGCGCTAAAGCCACGGCCATACGCGCGTCATCGAACTGAGCATCCCAATACATTACGCCACCCTTTAAATCGCGTGGCTGTACACCGGGTAAGTGCTGTCGCGTTTGTTGAGCATTTAAAAAACGCGTGTGGCCGAGCCCATCCCGTCCGGCCAGCAAATCATAGGCTTTTAAGCCAGCACCATAAAAAGGCGTTTCCCAGCATTTATAGCTAGGCATAACAAAGGCCAAAGGCTGCGCTAAGTGCGGTGCAATACGCAGGAAACTCGCCCGCTCGTGCAAGGCCTCTTTGACGAGACTGACATTGCCTTGGGCCAAATACCGTACTCCACCATGTACGAGCTTAGTGGCTTTGGAGGACGTGCCCGAAGCAAAATCCCGCGCTTCGACCAAGACTACTCGTAGCCCCCGTAAGGCCGCATCTAAGGCTAAACCCAAGCCTGTGGCCCCACCGCCGATAATCGCCAGATCGAAAGTCGGCTGGGCGCTGAGTGATTGAAAAAGCTGATCGCGTGAAGTGGATAAGGCTATAGAAGTAGAGTCAGTCATAGTCTCGATCAAAAAAGCAGAGCACACTAAAGTGTAGCGCTTTCATGCCTTATAGTGGGCATCGTCTGCTTCACGTTACACTACACCTACTGTCCCTTCTATTGAGGCCTTACCCCATGACCTATCTACTGGCTATTGATCAAGGTACGACCAGTTCGCGTACGATTATTTTTGATCAACAGGGCAATATCGTTGCACTCTCACAAAAAGAATTCCCCCAATACTTTCCGCAATCGGGCTGGGTGGAGCACAACGCCATGGAAATCTGGGACAGTCAATTGTGGACCTTGCGCGAAGCGCTGCGGCAGGCGCAACTGCCTGTAAAGGCGATCAACGCAGTCGGTATTACCAACCAACGCGAGACCACCTTGGTTTGGGACCGGCGCACGGGCCAGCCCTTACACCCCGCACTCGTATGGCAAGACCGTCGTACGCAAACGTATTGCGAAGCGCTCAGCCCTGCTCAACAAGATTTAATTCGTAGCCATACTGGTCTACGAGCGGACCCATATTTCTCAGCCACTAAACTACGCTGGTTATTGGATTATTTACCCCAAGGCCAACAACGCGCTGAAGCGGGTGAGCTGGCCTTTGGCACTATTGATAGCTGGCTTATTTGGCAGCTTACTAAGGGCCGCGTCCACGCTACTGATCACACCAACGCCTCACGCACGATGCTGTATAGCTTAGAACACAAAAACTGGGACCCTCACCTGTTGGAGCTGTTTAATATTCCCGATGCCTTGTTGCCCAGCATCCAGTCTTCAAGTGATTATTATGGCGATATCGATGCGTCGTGGTTAGGGGAAAGCCTGGCCATTCATGGCGTTGCAGGCGATCAGCAAGCGGCTCTATTTGGTCAAGCCTGCTTTGAGCCAGGTATGGTCAAAAACACCTACGGTACCGGCTGCTTTATGTTGATGAATATCGGCAACACTCCCAGTCCGTCTGCTGCTGGGCTCATCACCACCGCGACCGCCAGCACCGTGCTGCGCCCCCAGTATGCACTAGAAGGCAGTGTGTTTGTGGGGGGCGCCGTGGTGCAATGGCTACGCGATAAGCTGGGTGCAATTGAATCCAGTCAACACGTGGAAAGCCTCACCGAAGCGGTTGACGACGCAGGAGGGGTCATCATGGTGCCCGCCTTTACCGGCTTAGGCGCCACCTATTGGCAGCCCCAAGCCCGTGGCAGTATTTTAGGTATTAGCCGCGGCACGACCATGGCGCACATTGCCTACGCCGCCCTAGAGAGCATTGCTTTTCAAAGCACAGCCTTATTTCAAGCGATGGTGCGCGATGCCAGCACGCTAGGTCAGCAGGTGGACGCCTTACGGGTGGATGGCGGAGCCAGTCGCAATGACCGCTTGATGCAAATGCAAGCGGACTTGTTAGGCCTACAAGTGATTCGACCCAAGGTCACGGAAACCACGGCATTAGGTGCAGCCTATTTGGCGGGTTTAAGCGCTGGTGTGTACACCGACACTCAAGAATTGACCGAACAGTGGCAAATCGAACAGCGCTTTTACCCCAAACTCAGCACCACCGAACGTGAACAGCGCATGGCCGAATGGGAGCATGCCGTACGACAAACCTGCCTCCCTACAGCAGACGTTTAAACGATTCCTATCCCTTGTCCTGCGCCTGATTTTTTCCTGCCCTGTATGGCTTTACCTGCTCTGACTGGCGCTTATACATTTGCTTGCGCGTGTGTGCTCGCTGGATCAGCACTGGCCACATACTGCTCAGCCGCATACAAAGCGGGCGCGAGCTCGTCAAAGAGCACCTGATACCCCAGCCCACGCAGCAACGCCAAGCGGCTGAGCTTGCGTTTGAAGTTTGGGTTTAAATCAGCAATCAGCAATCGAATGTGTTGGCTTTGTAAGCGCTGCACCAACCGCTCTAAGGCTTGTAAGGCTGTGGCATCCATCATTGACACATAACGTAGGCGCAACACCACCACTTTGGGATCGGGGCCAAGTGAGGCCAGCTCGCGCTCGAAGGCATCAATCCCCGCATAAAAGAACGGCCCTTCTACGGAAATAACGGCGATGTCGTTTTCATTAACGCTTTGGTCAACCTCATTACCCAGCAAGGCACGCAACTGTGAGGCTCGTAAACGCTCCACGCGCACGCTTGAAGACATCCGTTGCAAAAAATGCAGCATCGCTAACGCCACACCGATATTGACCGCCACGACTAAATTCACAAACACCGTCAGCGCCAAGGTCACCAACAGAATAAACACATCCACGCGCGGCGACTCTTTGATTAGACGCCAGACCAGTTTGGGTTGACTCATATTCCACGCCACCACAAACAGCACCGCTGCAAGACTGGCTAAAGGGATATACACCGCCAACGGTGCGAGCAACACCAATACCAACACCAGCACCAAGGCGTGCACAATGCCAGCGATTGGACTATTGCCTCCATTACGGATGTTGGTGGCGGTACGCGCAATGGCTCCAGTAGCGGCTATCCCACCAAAAAGGGGTGCCAACACATTGGCCGCCCCCTGACCGATGAGCTCTTGATTGGAGTTGTGGCGGGTATTGCACATATTGTCTGCCACTACCGCGGACAACAGTGATTCAATCGCCCCCAACATCGCGATCGCAAAAGCGGGCCCCACCAAGTCTAACATTCGATCTACGGATACTTGCGGCCAACTAAAGGCTGGTAAACCACGGGGAATCTCACCAAAAGCAGAACCAATCGTGGCAACCGAATTAAAATTAAAGGCCGCTTGCACCAAACTCAACACCACCAAAGCCACCAAAGGCCCAGGAATACGACTCATATACTTAATTCTGGGGGTGGCCAATACGAGTACCAAAGCCAACACCCCCATTGCTGTGGTGGCTAGATCAAGTGAGGGCAAGCTGGTTAGTAACGACCAAAATTGTTGATGAAAATACTCACCGGATGGGGCCGCCAAACCGAAAAAATCCTTCCACTGCCCTACCCAAATAATAATACCGATGCCCGCGGTGAAGCCCACAATCACCGGCACCGGGATGAACTTAATCACCACACCCATACGCGTAATACCGAGTATGAGTAAGATCACCCCCGCCATTAATGTAGCAATTTGCAAGCCATCTAGGCCATGCTGCGCGACGACCCCCGACAAGATAACAATAAATGCCCCGGTCGGCCCAGCAATTTGTACCCGACTGCCACCAAATAAGGACACGACCACCCCAGCCACAATTGCGGTGTAGATCCCCTGCTCGGGCTTCACTCCTGAAGCAATTGCAAAGGCCATGGCTAACGGTAAGGCAACAATGCCTACCACGATTCCAGCCACAAGGTTACGCGCCCAATAAGCGCGCCCTAACAAACCCGCACGTTTGGCTTCAAGAATGGCAATCATCCGATGCTCCGAGCAACCCCAGCGTTTAGGCTGGGTGGACGTCAATAGAAGGCGTCCGTAATAATCTCAAACTATTTAAAATCACTAATAAACTGGCCCCAACATCCGCAAACACAGCTAACCACATGGGCACATCCCCCAGCACGGCAAAGCTTAGAAACACCAGCTTGATGCATAACGCAGCCGTGATATTTTGCATCAAAACATGATGCAGCCGTGTGGATAAGCGCCATAGGCTTGGCAGTTGTTGGAGGGAGTCATTAAGAATAGTGATATTAGCGGTATCAATCGCTAAGTCGCTGCCTAAGCGGCCCATCGCAATTCCTACTTGTGCTTGGGCCAAGGCGGGCGCATCGTTAATGCCATCACCTGCCATCACAACCGAGCCGCTCCGTTGCAAGGCTTGTAACCAGTTTAGCTTATCTTGGGGCAGTAATTCTCCTTGGTACGAGTCCACCCTTAATTGTTGGGCTACCTGCGCAACGGCCGCGGATTGATCACCGGAAGCAATATGGACGCGAACACCCAACGCTTGCAAGCGCTGCACCGCCTGTTGAGCCTCGGGTTTAAGACCATCTTGCAGCGCAAACACCCCTAAGCATTGTTGCGCATCCGCCAACACCACTAAACTCGCTCCTTGGGCCGCTTGCACCGCCATCCACTCTAGAGCCTCGGGCGAATAGAGCGTCTGCTCTGCGGTAAGCCATTGCGGACTTCCTAAATAATAGGTCTGACCCTGATACGTGGCTTGCACTCCTTTACCTGCCTGAGCCAGAAAGTGCTCAAGCTCATAATTCTCTAATGCACTCAGCGCCGCGCTGACCACTGCCCGTGAGGCGGGGTGAGTAGACCGATGAGCCAAGCTTTGTGCCAGCCTTACGCTATGCTCTGTATCAACAGCAGGATTGAGCCAGTAACAGTGCAAGACGGGCTGACCAGTTGTTAGCGTACCCGTTTTATCGAGCATTAACTGCTTGGTATGACGCAATTGCTCCAGATACGCGCCACCTTTGATTAACACCCCTTCGTGTGCGGCCGCGGTCAATGCACTGACCACCGCCACAGGGGTAGAAATCACTAAGGCGCATGGGCACGCAATCACGAGTAACACCAACGCACGATACACGGCCTCCCATACCGAGACGCCGAACCAAGGCAGAACCATGGCGACCGCGACCGCCAAAACCATCACAATTGGGGTATAAACCGCAGCAAAACGATCCATCACCCGCTGCAAAGGCAGCTTATTTTGTTGGGCTTGCTGCACAGATAGGGCAATGCGTGCCACCAAGGTCTGATCATGAAGCGTATCGACTTGAACCTGCAGCTCACTGTCACCATTGATGCTGCCTGCGTAAATACGATCGCCGACCTGCTTGGCCACTGGCATGCTTTCCCCTGTAATGGGTGCTTGGTTGAGTTCAGACATCCCTTTCACCACCACTCCATCCAAGCCCACACGCTCGCCCGGACTGAGACGAACAATTTGGCCAAGCGTCACTTGAGAGGCTGCTTTGGTTACCCAATGTTGTGAGATGGGCTCCCAAACGTGCACCTGATCAGGCACCAAAGCATATAAACGATCTACGGCAGCGTGTGCGCGCAATAGGGATTGCGCCTCGATGCGCTCCGCCAAATTAAATAAAGCCAACACCATAGCCGCCTCGGGCCATTGCCCAATCAGCAAGGCTCCCGTTACCGCCAAACTCATTAAGGCATTGATCGTGAACTGAGCCTGGCGCAACGCGACCCAACCTTTTTTATACACCTCCGGCCCAACCAAGATAATGGCCGCAGCTGCCAGCCACCACGGCAACCACGACCACTCGCCCCACCAATGCACGAGTTCTGCGGATAAAGCCAACGTCACGGCCGCACTAACACGTCCCCAGCGCTGCCACCAGGTGGTGGGCAGAGCATGGCTGTGATCAGGGGCATTTCCACAACACGAACTGTGTGCAGCATGTTCCATAAAGCAGTTCCTCATAACAATGAATACCTATTGCTATCAGTACACAGCTTGTAGTAGCTTTAAGGTCAAGCCCTTAACGAATGAAGGAAATGGCTCATGAAAATTCGTGAACTGGCTGAGCTCAGTCACTGCAGCACCGAAACCATTCGTTATTATGAACGCATTGGTTTACTACCCGAAGCCGCTCGTAATGCCAGCAATTATCGCGTGTACAGCTTTGCCCACGCTCAACGGCTGCGTTTTATTCGTAATTGCCGTAGCTTAGACATGACGCATGAGGAAATTCGCGAGCTGTTAAATTATATTGATGCGCCACCTAACGATTGCACACCGGTTACCCAGTTGCTGGTTGAGCACATTCATCATGTGGATGTGCGCTTACAAGCCCTAAATGAGCTCAAACAACAACTGGAACAGCTGGCGCATTTTTGTGACCACCCTGGTGAGGTGCAAGATTGTGGAATTTTATGCCAGCTGTTTGACATGGAGCCCGAAAAGCTAAAACCGAACACTCATGTCAGCTAACCCCATGGCACTCGTGAGCGCCTAAGGGTGGATTAAATGGGTTTATGAGCACAAAAAATTTCATACATGGCTTGCATCAAGCTCAGCACCCGCTCATCGTGCAAATGGTAATAAATATATTTGCCCTCACGCCGCGTGCCCACTAAGGCTTGGTTTCTAAGTACGGTCAGCTGTTGTGATAAGGTGGGTTGCTGAATCCCCGTACGAGCCGCCAATTCACTCACATTACACTCTTGCTCCGCCAAGGTACACAGCAGCAACAAACGATCGGGATTTGCCAGTTTGCTCAGTAGCTCAGACACCTCGCCTGCTTTCTGTTTTAATTGTTCTAAACCTTGTCCATCCATAGTTGTCTTGCCTTTAGTCAAAACATTATATATAAATATATAATAATTAGTCTTCCTACCCCGTCAGGAGCGCGCATGACCTTACATGCTGAAGTTTTTCATGAGCCCAACACCAGTAGTTTTAGTTATGTGGTGCATCGCCTAGGCCAACCTGAGTGTGTGATTATTGATCCCGTCATGCAGTTTAACCTAAGCCAAGCTCGACTTGATACGCGCTTTAGTCAAAAAATTGTCGAGTATGTGCAAGCCCACCACCTAGAGGTTCAGTGGCTATTCGATACCCATATTCATGCGGACCATCTTAGTGCGGCGGCTTGGCTACGTAGCCAATTGGGTGGGAAAATTGCCGTCAGTGAACAAATTCTTCAAGTGCGTGAACGGTTTCAAACGTTTTACGACCTGAGGGATGAGCAACTGGACCTAAAGGCGTTTGACCACTTCCTGAAGGATGGTGATCAGCTCACCATTGGTAACTTCCACCTGCATGTATTGCATGTGCCAGGCCATACGCCAGCTGACTTGGCTTTTTACCTTCCTGAGCTGGGTATTTTTGTGGGCGATACATTATTTATGCCCGATGTGGGCACCGCCCGTTGCGATTTCCCAGGCGGTGACGCCAACCAGCTTTATCACTCTATCCAACGGTTATTTAGCTTTCCAGACGAGACGGTCTTGTGGTTGTGTCACGACTACCCTCCCGAAGGCCGCAGCTTACAACACCGCTGTACCATTGCAGAACAAAAGCAACATAATATCCATGTTGGCGGAGGTACCCCCCAAGCCGATTTTGTCGCGCGGCGCATGGCTCGTGATGCCACCTTAGATTTACCTAAATTAATGCTGGCGGCAATTCAAGTTAACATACAGGCTGGCGAACTGCCCAAAGCCAACAACCGAGGGCAGCAATTTCTCAAAATCCCTCTTAACCCTTTTTCTCCTACGGACCCGTAAGCATGTATCTTGGAATCAAGCATCTACACACCACAGCAGCCGCGTTAAGTATTTTATTTTTTATTGTTCGCGCGTTTTGGTCCGTGACGGGCTCATCCTATTTACAAGCAAAATTTGTCCGTATCACGCCCCATATTATTGACACTATCTTATTTGGCTGTGGCCTAGCTCTGGCAGCCATGTTGGGCAAAGGCGCAGCCGCCCCATGGCTGTATGCCAAGCTGGTATTAATCGTTTGCTACATTTTAGTAGGCATGTATGCCATAAAAAAAGGCCCGACCCCTCTTGCTCGTGGGGTCGCAGCCTGTATTGCAGTGGCAATTTTTATTTATATTGTGGGGATTGCTGTCAACTTAAGTGTGGCCTCATGGTTTGCTTAGCGCTTACCACGAACCCATCCCATATTGTACGGCCAAGCTGCTCACACTCACGGCAATCCACACCCCCATACCCAAAGCAATTGGACGCCAGCCGGTACGGGCTAATTGTCGAAAGTTCGTCGACAAGCCTACTGCAGACAACGCCATCACTACGGTAAACATGACCGCTTGTTGAAGGATCGCTAATACCTCCGCAGGCAAGACATTCATGCTACGAATGCCGCTGGCCAGTACAAAACCAATAATAAACCAAGGCACCATACGGGTTAAAGAAATGCGTTTGCCTGCCTTTTTGTCTTGACGCGCTTGAAGCAGCGACAAACCAATACAGAGTGGAATAATTAAGCTCGCACGGGTCAGCTTCACAATTGTGGCGTAATCCCCCGCTTGTTGGCTATAGCTGTACGCGGCCGCGACCACAGACGAGGTATCGTTAATCGCTGTACCCGCCCACAGGCCAAAGCCCAAATCGGTCATCCCTAAAAGATGCCCCATAAATGGGAACACCAGCACGGCCACAATGTTGAACAAAAAGATGGTCGAGATGGCAAACACTAGATCGTGGTCCTCGGGTTCAATAATGGGCGCAATCGCCGCAATGGCGGACCCCCCACAGATCGCGGTACCGGCACCAATCATGGTACGTAATTTACCACCAATTCCTAAGCGTTTACCTAACCACACGGCCGATGCAAAGGCGACCGTAATGGTAATCAGCGTCACCCATAATGAATCCAAGCCAGTTTGCACCACTTGCTTTAAGCTCAAACCAAAACCCAAACCAATAATGGACCATTGCAATAGATTTTTAGCGGTAAAGCGAATGCCCGGATTAAAGCGACTGGAGACACGAAACACATTGGTCGCGACTACGCCAAGTAATACGGCAAACACTGGGCCACCAATCGTGGGGAGCCATTTTCCTAAAAAGGTCGCCACAATGGCGATACAGGCGGATAATAGAACCCCACGCCAAATGCTTGGCGGCTGCGTGGTGGTGTTTGGAGCTGCTGCCGAAACAGACGGACTAAAACCAGTAGAGAGTGTGTGAGCGGCTTTCATAGGGTCACCTTTATGCGGCGTACTTAATAACTTGGTGTTATCTTATCTCCGCTACTACCTAACCACTACTCATTATTACTTATCGTAAGTATAAAAAAAATTGATATGCTAGGCATAACCCTACGTCACTTAGAAGTCTTTGTTGCTATCGCCTCGACGGGAACGGTCAAGGCTGCCGCTGAACAGGTGTTTATTAGCCAACCGGCTGCCAGTATGGCCTTGGCCGAATTGGAACGTCAGCTGGATGTACCCTTATTTGACCGCATTCGTGGACGCATGCAGCTGTCTGCCAAAGGCCGAGAATTACTGCCCAGCGCTCAAGAAGTCTTGGCACGCATGCAAGAACTCCAACTGCGTGCTCACGAACAAAGCCCTACCGTACAAGGCGAGCTGGCTTTGGGCACGAGCAATACCGTCGGCAACTATTTAATTGGCGATTTATTAGGTGAATTTATCCAACATTACCCGCAGATCAAACTGAATCTTCAGGTCACCAATACCCAAAACATCCTTAAACAAATGCTGGAGCACCGATTGGATGTGGCCTGTGTGGAAGGCCCCGTCCAACATCCCGATTTACTGAATCAAGTGTGGCGCAACGATAGCTTGGTCGTGGTGACCAATTCTCAACATCCGCTGGCCCAACGCACGACACTGCGTGCCGCAGACTTTGCACAAGCGCAATGGATTTTGCGAGAAAGTGGCTCGGCTTCGCGAGCCTTAGCCGAACTTGCTTTGGCCGAGTTGCCAGCTGGTCAAGTCGTCTTAGAGCTGGAGCATGTCGAAGCCATCAAGCAGGCCGTGTTAGCTGGGGTGGGCATCGCCTTTTTGCCCGAAGCCGCCATTGTCGATGCGCGCCAAACTGGACGCCTGATTGCGCTGCATACTCCTTTTTTAAATTTAGAGCGCAAAATTTGGTTAACCGTGCATAAACAGCGCTACCAGCGAGCGGTGTTGCAGGCTTTCTTAGCCAGCGTGGGCTGGCAAGCACAGCGTTAATGGTGGATTCAAAACCTGTCAGTTAAGACTATTACTATCTAATTGTTTGGGTTTTAGCGCCGACTCAAGACAATGGCACCGGTCAAGACCAACAAGGTGCCACATACCTGAATTAAGGTAATGGGCTCCCCTAAGAACCAATACGCTAAAAAGGGGATCGAAACTGGCCCCAGCAACCCCAACTGTGAGGTCATTGGGGCACCAATGCGCTCAACCGCCCACATGGTCATAAAGGTGGGCGCGACCGTATGAAACACTGCATGCAATAACGATAAGCCATACACCCCAGCAGGCTGCTCTAACCCCGCCCAGCCGTACACCAAAAAGAAATGCAGCAAGGTATACACCGCCGACGTGCTCATGGCGTACGCCACCAAGCGTGTGGAACCAATCCGACGCAATAACTCCCCCGAACTAATCAAATACGCCGAATACGACAATACCGAACCCAAAACACACGCAGCGCCTAACACCACATCATCGCCGGTGAGGTTTAAATCCTGCATAAACACTAAGCCCACCCCTAAATAAGACAGCGCCAACGCGAGCCATTGCTTAGGTAAAATAGGTTTTTTCAAAAAAATCGCAGAAAAAATCAGCACAAAAGTAGGCGATAAGAACAGGATTAACCGCTCAAGATTCGCAGAAATATACTGCAGACCAATAAAATTCAACAAGCTCGCTAAGTAATACCCTAAAAACCCCAGTAGCAGCACGAGCCAACGTTGACGCCAAGTGAGTTTGACTTGTTTACCTTGTTTGGCTTGCCACGCTTGCCACAAAGCAATCACCAAGAAAAACGGCAACGCCAACAACATCCTAAAACCAATGACGACCAACGCATCCACGCCATAGGCGTAAGTCAGCTTGGCGACAATCGCTTTAGCAGAAAACAAGATGGAGCCCAGCCCTGCTAAAAAGAAGCCAATCCAAAATTGGCGACGTGGAAGTTCAAGCGCAGGGGCAGCAACAGAAGACATGTATAGATAGGGTAAAAATTGAGTAGTGTAAGTGATTTAAGGCGCCCGAATGAGCGCTAGCCAACAAGAGTGTAAAAAGACAGCCTAGGGTATACCGCTCATTATAACGGTGTATCTGCCCCATTCCGAGCCTTACGCTCTGAGACTTTACGTTAGCTGCTCGCCGATTGCTCAGCATTCGCATGTCGCAGGGATAGACTAAGCTCTAAGCTGCTCCCCTCGCTTCTCTATTCTTTTATTCCATTGCTTCATTTTCATGGCAACTTGCTTTTATCTAAAAACCCATGCTATAGTAATCGTCTATTCCCCGATAGCTCAGTCGGTAGAGCGACGGACTGTTAATCCGCAGGTCACAGGTTCGAGCCCTGTTCGGGGAGCCATAATTCAAAAGCCCAGCTGTTCACGCAGCTGGGCTTTGTTGTTTAAAGATTCACAAAGCTTAAAAACGTCCAAACTCGCCCATGACCTTGCCCTGCTCATCCAAGCTGAGCACCGGCAAGGTGCCGGGAATTTCTGGCCCCATACCCGGCGAATTAAACGGCATGCCTGGCACAGCAATGCCTTTAATTTCTGGTTTTTCGTCTAAAAGTTTTTGAATTGCCGCGATCGGCACATGCCCCTCAATCACATAACCATTCAGCTCAACCGTATGACAGCTTTCGGCTTGATCGGTACCTAAACGCTGCTTGAGAGGTGTAATATCGTTGTGATCAACGCGTTCAACGTGAATGCCGTGCTCTTCTAAATAGTCCGCATACGCGGTGCAGCAGCCACACCACGGTTCTTTATGCAGCGTTCCTGAAAGGGATGATTGTGCGGCGTTGGCATTTAAAGTTGCTGCGGTAGAAGCAGAAGGCGACAATGAGGAAGCTTGGATGTCAGTCGCACTTTGTGCAAAACTAGCAAAGGCTACGAGCGAGCTACTAAGCAGCACCGTACGGCCTAACAATGCGGTCCAAGAATGAAGTTTTAACATGAGATACCTCGTCTAAAAAGTAAGAAAGTCTGTGCATAAGGTGTACTTTTAAACTTTTGGAGGAGGCAAAGAGGGTAAAAACTCAAAGACTAATGCGCCCACCGTAATGCCTAGAAACGACGAGCTCGAAACACGAGCGTGCGATCGTGCAAAATACGGACTGGGTAATGCAGTCATCAACATACAACAGGCCACATCACAGCTGCTGTAGTCGCAGTGTTCCGCATTCGTACCACACTCGAGAGCACAATCTGTTGATATTAAGGTATCAAAACTACGATTAGATACCTCACCACAACACGCTTCAGAAAACTTGAGCGGGCTTAAAGACGAACCTGTCGCTACCTGTGACGCAATAGTAAGACCATGATGTTGATGACCAAGAGAATAAGCAAAGCTTACAGAGTTATAAAAGACCAAAACCAACAATACGGCTACTGTCACGCCTACCTTGCGGGCACAATCTGCCCAGCACAATGACCAACGAGAGAGAAGTAGCGCTATAGTAGCCAAAGAATAATTCCTGTAATAACCGCGGCAAACGTCAACAAAATTGCTAAAAAAACATGTGTTTAAGAGACTCTGCTTGCACATCGTGGCAGCTCATACGTTGCTGCGCTTTACGTGCTTTGCTTAGAGCGGCCCAAAAAATTAATACTGCCACCAGTATAAAGACCTCGGCCACACTTTTAGCAATTATAGGATGGTCTGTATCATGAAACAAAGCTTTTAACCCTAGTGCCACCCCGATTGAAGTCATACCGGTGCGCATCCAACTGGCAAAGGTACGCTCGTTGGATAAAACAGTACGGTCCTCTGCCCAATGCGTTTGTTGTCAATGCAAGTCCTTGTGGGCATCGGATACATCATGAGGACGCGTAGAAGAAGAGGATGAAGTCGAGGAAGTATTCATGTGTTATACCTAGACTCGGCTTGAAACCAGTTATAAAAAAGGGAGAGCGTATGCCCTCCCTTTAAAGCAAGTACTGTGCGTAGGAGCGTGACTTGCGTGGCAGTTAATTAGAAGCGATCACGAGCACGACCACCAATGGTTGCTGCTAAGCTCGCCACAAACGCCCCAACAAATAACGAGGCAAAGGCCCAGAGCGCAAAGATAGCAGCAGCTTTACGCGCTTCATCGGCAGCTTCACGTGCTTTGACTTCTAGTTCCTCTTTGGCTTGGACTGCCTGCTGAGTTACTTCGTCAAGACG
>DWUQ01000109.1 GCA_019120675.1 Candidatus Paenalcaligenes intestinipullorum
ACTTTGTGCGCTACGCTCGCCTGCCTGACTCTACCACCGCTTAAGGCGCGCTCAAGTGCAGACTAGCCCTCATCCTTGACAGCGTCATACTCATGGCCTTCCAACAAGGTTTGCCAATCGGCGGTGTTATCGGGGCGTAGACGATAAATCCACGCCTCATAAGCCTCTTCGTTTAACAACTCAGGCGCATCAATAACTGCCTCGTTCACCGCCGTGATGGTGCCGGCAATCGGTGCAAAAATATCCGAGGCGGCTTTGACAGACTCCACCAGCCCAGCCACATCCCCAGCTTGTAAGGTTGCGCCGACTTGAAAATCGCCCACATACACCACATCGCCCAATTGCTCTTGAGCGTGATCGGTAATGCCTACTAAGTACTCCTCGCCTTCGGGTAGCACCCATTCGTGGGTTTTGGCGTAGCGACGGTCATTAGGTAAACTCATACGATTGGATCCCTTGTTGATGTAAGGTTTTGATGTGTGCTAGCGAGCACAGTGCGAATAGGCGGTCATTGTACACGCACGCCAACTCTAATTTTGAGGCCTTACCCGATCCGTTTGGAGCCTTTGAGTCATTTTATAGTACGGGGCCTCATGTTTATAAAAAAGCGGCCCTTCGATGGCGAAGCCAAACTTTTGATAAAAGCTCACCGCTGTGGCCCGCGCATCAAACCAAAACTCTTCTACACCCTGTTGGCCTAAATGCTCAATCAAAAAACGCAGCATCGCTGAACCCACGCCTTGACCTTGGTAGGCGACTTTGGTTGCAAACTTACGCAAGCGCGCTGTGCCCTCCTGAATGAAAACGGACGCCACACAGACCAAATCGCCTTGGATGCGTATGCCAAAATGCAGTCCGCGCTCATCATCGGGCACGCGACTAAACTCTAGAGGCTGACTCGGCCACAACACTTCTTGACGCAAGGGCAGTACCTCGGTAAGCGTAATTTCTTCAATCTTCATAGCAAACCATCGGGAAAGCGAGCTGAGCTTCAATGCATGAGCAAATCTCATACATCGGTGAAATAAAATCATTTTTATTCATGTAATATTTTTAGTATAAATAGTCTCTGTAACGAACTCAAGCATTTCAAAAGTCGGTTCCCACAAACCGTCTTGACTGTAGCTCAGCCAGCTTTGCATCAACGCAGGCTGCGTAGCCCCCTATGCACAGACACGAATCACAGAGACTGACTGACTTAAATATTGGATATCACCACCATGAGTAACGATTTTAGCTTTGCCATACATAGCTTAAAGTTTGATGAAAACTACCAACCCGCCAGCAGCACCCGCATCACCACCAACTTCGCAAACCTAGCCCGTGGGGACAGCCGTCAGGAAAATCTGCGCAATACCCTTACTATGATCAACAACCGCTTTAATGCCTTAGCCAGTTGGGATAACCCCAATGCGGATCGTTACTCGGTGGAGCTGGATATTATTTCCGTAGACATGAACGTCGAAAAAGCGGGCGGTGGCCAAGCTTTTCCCACCATTGAAATTTTACAAACCACGATTCTTGACCATAAAACCAATCAACGTATTGAAGGCTTAGTCGGCAATAACTTTTCTTCGTATGTGCGCGATTATGACTTTAGTGTGCTGCTGCTGGATCACAACAAAGATAAAAGCTCGTTTAGCATCCCTGAAGGATTTGGCGATTTACATGGCAAATTGTTCAAACATTTTATCGACTCCAAAACCTATCAAGCACACTTTGCTAAGCCACCGGTAATCTGCTTGAGCGTGTCAGACAACAAAACTTACTCCCGTACGGATAACCGCCATCCAATCCTAGGCGTTGAATACGAACCGAACGAGACCTCACTAACCGAGCAGTACTTCAAAAAAATGGGCTTGGATGTGCGCTATTTTATGCCTCCTAATAGTGCTGCCCCCTTAGCCTTTTATTTCTTTGGCGATTTGCTCAATGACTACACGAACTTGGAATTAATCAGCACCATCAGTACGATGGAGACCTTCCAAAAGATTTATCGCCCCGAGATTTATAACGCCAATGCCCAAGCGGGTAAGTGCTATAAACCCAACCTCAAAAACTCGGATCATTCCGTCACCAAAATTGTTTACGATCGTTCCGAGCGCAGTCAACTGGCTATCCAGCAGGGTAAATTCGCGGAAGAGCATTTCATCAAGCCCTACCAAGACATCTTGGATGAGTGGGCCGCACGCTACGCCGTATAATCGACGATTTCGATCCTTAACTCTTTAGGTCTTATGAAAAAATTACTTCCAACCTCCACCGCAGGCAGCTTACCCAAACCTTCGTGGTTAGCCGAACCCGAAAAGCTTTGGTCACCTTGGAAATTAGAAGGTGACGCCTTAGTCGAGGGCAAACAAGATGCGCTACGTGTGGCCCTCCAAGAGCAGCAAGCCGCTGGTATTGATATTGTGAGCGATGGCGAGCAGACTCGTCAGCACTTTGTGACTACGTTTATAGAGCACTTGGACGGTGTGGACTTTGAAAAGCGCCAAACCGTCAAGATCCGCGACCGCTATGATGCCAGTGTGCCCAGCGTGGTGGGTGCGGTGAGCCGTACTAAACCCGTCTTTGTGGACGACGCTAAGTTTTTACGTCAACAAACCAAGCAGCCGATCAAATGGGCGCTACCTGGCCCCATGACGATGATCGACACCTTATACGACGGTCACTATAAAAGCCGCGAAAAGCTGGCATGGGAGTTTGCCACCATTCTGAATCAAGAGGCTCGGGAACTCGAAGCTGCCGGGGTAGATATTATCCAGTTCGATGAGCCCGCCTTTAACGTATTTTTTGATGAAGTGAACGACTGGGGCATTGCCGCCCTAGAGCGCGCCATCGAAGGCTTAAAGTGCGAAACTGCGGTACACATTTGCTATGGCTACGGCATTAAAGCCAACACCGACTGGAAAAAAACCTTGGGCTCAGAATGGCGTCAATACGAAGAGGTCTTCCCCAAGCTCCAGCAGTCAAGTATTGATCTGGTTTCTTTGGAATGCCAAAACTCGCACGTACCCATGGAACTGATTGAGCTGATTCGTGGCAAAAAGGTCATGGTCGGTGCGATTGACGTGGCCAGCCAGACCATTGAAACGCCCGAACAAGTAGCGGACACCTTGCGTAAGGCCTTGCAATTTGTAGACGCCGACAAGCTGTACCCCAGCACCAATTGCGGTATGGCCCCTTTGGCCCGCTCTATTGCACGGGGCAAAATGCAAGCCTTGAGCGCGGGTGCGGAAATTATTCGCCGTGAGTTGCAAGCTTAGGGCTTACATCGCTCAGAGCCGCTAAACGGTTCGTGTCGCGTAATCCAAAACAGGAGTCACCCGCCAGTCTGGGTGGCTCCTGTTTTTTTAAGGCGCAGCGATACACTGCAAGCAGGCGAGCATAATTAAGCTTTTTAAAAGTTGATCTGGCACTTCGAAGTCGGCGCACTATTACCCATTTCTCGGCCCGTTAGAACCGATCTGCACAAATATACGCGTTGCACACGACTACTCTCCACCCTCGATATACGCGACCAGAGCCTCCTTTTAACCCAAAATCTCAATGCACACTCGTTTTTGACAACACATTCAACACGAGCACCCCACTCACAATCAACCCCATCCCCACCAGACCCCAGAAGTCGATTTTCTGTCCATGCACCAGCCAAGCCACGACTGAAATCAACACAATCCCCAAACCAGACCATACCGCATAGGCAATACCAACGGGGATGGCCTTAAGCGTCAGGGAAAGAAAATAAAAGGCGGCCCCATAGCCGAGCACCACAACGACAGAGGGCAGCAGCTTAGTAAAGCCCGCGCTGGATTTAAGGCTGGAGGTGGCGATGACCTCGCACAAAATAGCAGCCGCTAATAAGAGCCAGTTTTTCATGTTCGTGATGATCTCGTTTGCTGAATAGAAGCTCTACTTATTTTGAGAAGACAACGCGTGACCCACACTCCAGCCCGAGGCCCATGCCCATTGAAAATTGTAGCCACCGAGCCAGCCGGTCACGTCGACCGCCTCGCCAATAAAGTACAAGCCAGGCTGTTTACGTGCCTCGAAGCTTTTTTGTGACAACTCGCACGTATCGACGCCACCCCGCATCACTTCGGCTTTTTTGTAGCCAGCTGTACCCGTCGGCGTAATCGCCCAATGCTGGAGGTTTTGCGCGAGCGCGCGTAATTGCTTGTCAGGTGCGTCCGCTAGGCGCTGAGCCAATACGTTTGACCACGCTTGATCCGGCTGCGCGTCGCCCCACTGTTCGACTAAACGTTTGGGCAGCCACTCTTGGAGCATGGTGTTGACCTGCTGGCGTCCACCTTGCTTGGCCTCCAGTAAAGCGCTGCTTAGATCAAGGGCTGGGGCAAGATCCACATGGAGTGGCTGCCCCGAATCCCAATAGCTGGAAATCTGCAAAATTGCGGGGCCGGATAAGCCTCGATGGGTAAACAACAAGTCTTCGTCAAACTCGATACGTCGTTTGCCTTGGTTTGCGGCCGCAATGCGTACGGGTAGCGAGACGCCACTGAGCACTTTTAAGGCCTGCCAAGCTTGTGCATCGAAGTTCAGGGGCACAAGAGCTGGACGTGGCTCAATGACTTTTAAGCCGAATTGCCGAGCCAATTTCAGGGCAAAATCCGTTGCTCCGATCGCGGGAATCGCCATGCCGCCCGTCGCCACCACCAATTGCCTAGCGGTTAGCGTGCCCACTTGTTCGGTTTCAATCACATAATGATCGGCTTGTGCGCGCACAGTCTGCACCGTACAGGGCATGCGCCACGATACCTGGCCTTTGTCGCACTCACTGCGCAGCATCTGAATCAAATCCTCAGCGGATTCATCACAAAACAACTGGCCTTTGTGCTTTTCATGCCAAGCGATGCGGTACTCTTTGAGCAGTGCCAGAAAGTCTTGTGGGCGATAGGCCGAGAGCGCCGACCGGCAAAAGTTGGGGTTTGCAGAGATAAAATTAGCAGGCGTGGTACCAAGATTAGTGAAATTGCAGCGCCCACCGCCAGAAATACGGATTTTCTCGGCAAGCTTAGTGGCGTGGTCGATCAAGACCACGCGTAACCCTCGTTGGCCAGCGACGCTGGCCGCCATCATACCGGCGGCGCCTGCGCCAATAATGGCGACATCAAACACGTCAAAGCATCCTGTTAGTCGTAATCGGCTTCGCGAATGCAATCCACGTAGTAGCGTGGGCGACCTTGGTCGTCGATATCCTGTGCCAGTCCATGCACATAGGTTTCAAAGCCTGGGAACTGGGCATTGAACTCACGGGCAAATTTTAGGTAATCGACAATCATACGGTTAAAACGCTCGCCCGGAATCAGTAAGGGGATACCTGGGGGGTATGGGGTGAGTAGCACACCCGTGACACGCCCTTCCAGCTCGTCGATGCTGACGCGCTCGATTTCACGGTGGGCCATTTTCGCGTAAGCGTCGGCCGGCTTCATGGCAGGCACCATATCGCTTAGGTACACCTCAGTGGTGAGGCGCGCTAAATCGTATTTACGATAGACCTCGTGGATGTGCTGACACAGATCACGCAAACCATAACGCTCGTATTGCGGTTGATTTTTGCAGAACTCGGGCAAAATACGCCATAAAGGTTGGTTGCGGTCGTAGTCGTCTTTGAACTGCTGCAAGGCAGTGAGTAAGGTGTTCCAACGGCCCTTGGTAATACCAATGGTAAACAAAATAAAGAAGGAGTACAGACCGGTTTTTTCGACCACCACGCCGTGCTCGGCTAGGTATTTTGACACCAACGCGGCGGGGATACCTGTGTCGGCAAAGGTGCCCGAAATATCCAAACCGGGGGTCACCACCGTCGCCTTGATGGGGTCGAGCATATTAAAGCCGTCAGCCAACTCCCCAAAGCCATGCCACGCGTCATTGGATTCCAGTAACCAGTCTTCTTGGCAACCGATGCCATCACTAACCAAGTGGTCGGGGCCCCAAACTTTGAACCACCAATCATCAGCACCGAACTCGGACTCCACCTTGCGCATAGCACGGCGGAAGTTTAGGGCTTCCTTGATGGATTCCTCAACCAACGCGGTGCCACCAGGAGGCTCCATCATGGCCGCAGCCACATCGCACGACGCAATGATGGCGTACTGGGGCGAGGTGGAGGTGTGCATGAGGTAGGCTTCGTTGAATACGTTGCGATCTAGGGTGCGCTCGGCCGCGTCCTGCACCATAATTTGTGAGGCTTGCGACAACCCCGCCAGCAGCTTGTGCGTGGAGTGTGTGGCGTAAATGACCGTTTCTTTGCTGCGTGGGCGGCTGGCGCCAATCGCGTGCATGTTTTTGTAAAAGCTATGGAAAGCAGCATGTGGCAACCAGGCCTCGTCAAAATGCAAGGTGTCAATTTCGGTGCCTAGAGTGGCTTTGATTTGCTCGACGTTGTAAATCACCCCATCGTAAGTGCTTTGCGTGAGCGTCAAAATACGGGGTTTTTTGTGGCTGACGGCACGGGCAAAGGGGTTGGCGTCGATTTTGCGGCGGATGCTTTCTGGTTCGAATTCCTCTTTGGGGATGGGGCCAATAATCCCTAAATGGTTGCGTGTGGGACGCAAGAACACGGGAATCGCACCCGTCATGGTGATCGCATGCAAAATGGATTTGTGACAGTTGCGATCCACCACCACGATATCGTTGTTGGCCACGTTGGCATGCCAAACGATTTTGTTGGAGGTGGAGGTGCCATTGGTTACAAAAAAACAGTGGTCCGCATGGAAAATGCGCGCCGCGTTGCGCTCAGCCTCGGCAACGGGACCAGTATGATCGAGCAACTGGCCCAGCTCGTCTACCGCATTACAAACGTCGGCACGCAGCATGTTTTCACCAAAGAACTGGTGAAACATTTGCCCCACAGGGCTTTTTAGAAAGGCCACTCCACCTGAATGCCCCGGGCAGTGCCACGAATAGGAGCCGTCTGAGGCGTATTTCACAAGCTCACGGAAAAACGGCGGCGCTAAGCCTTCTAGGTACGAGCGAGCCTCCCGAATAATGTGGCGGGCTACAAACTCAGGGGTATCCTCAAACATATGAATGAAGCCATGCAACTCGCGCAAGATATCGTTGGGGATATGCTGCGAGGTGCGGGTTTCACCGTACAAGTAAATGGGGATGTCTTCGTTGCGGAAGCGCAACTCACCGATAAAAGCACGCAAGTCCTGAATGACCTTGGCGCTTTCGCCCTGCTCTTCGGCTTCTTCGCTAAACTCCTCGTCGTCGATGGACAGCACAAAGGCGCTGGCGCGGCTTTGCTGCTGAGCAAAGGTGCTGAGATCCCCATAACTGGTCACTCCGAGCACTTCAACCCCTTCGGCTACGATGGCGTCCGCCAACGCACGAATGCCCAAACCAGAGGCATTTTCTGAGCGGTAGTCTTCATCAATAATAACGATGGGAAAGCGAAATTTCATGCATGCAGCTCCTATGTGCGCGGCAAGGTAACGCCACGTTGTCCTTGATATTTGCCGCCACGGTCACGATAGGACACATCGCAAATCTGGTCACCGCCGATAAACAGCATTTGGGCGCAGCCTTCGCCTGCGTAGATTTTGGCGGGCAATGGCGTGGTGTTCGAGAATTCTAGCGTAACATGGCCTTCCCACTCGGGCTCAAGTGGCGTGACATTGACAATGATGCCGCAGCGCGCGTAGGTGCTTTTACCCAAACAAATCGTGAGCACGTCACGAGGAATGCGGAAATACTCCACCGTACGCGCTAAAGCAAAAGAATTTGGTGGAATAATGCACACATCCCCTACAAAATCCACAAAAGACGCTTCGTCAAAATTTTTGGGATCAACGATGGTGGAGTTGATGTTGGTGAAAATCTTGAACTCGTTGGCGCAGCGTACGTCGTAGCCATAGCTGCTGGTGCCATAGCTGACGATACGTTTACCATCGACCTCGCGCACTTGGTCGTAGGCAAACGGTTCAATCATGCCAAGCTCGGCTTGGCGGCGGATCCAATGATCACTTTTAATACTCATAGAGCCCTCGTAAAGGTAAGAGGCTATTTTATTCGTTTCCAGAGTGCGGGACTACTACCGCTGATCGTTTATACCGAGTCAACTTAGTCCTCCTTAGAGAACCAACGATAAATTAACGCCAAGCCATTTACCGTGCCCAAGCTGAGCTCGGCCGTCAGGCCGCGGGCGAGTCGGTAGGAGGCTCGCCCTACCGTACCACTATCGGACAACGCTTGCTGCAAGCTAACAGTGATGTTCGAGCCTAAGGCCTTAGAGGCTTGGAGGAACTGTTTTTCTGCATCGCTGGAGGCATCGTCAATGCCTTTAACCAAGGTGTAACTGGGCAGTATACTGCCTGCTGAGCCTAATTCACCTTGTTGGACGGTGACTTCATCAATGCCGAGCTTGCGATACAACGGCTCCTCGCCTGAAATTAAAGACGAGCCCACGGATAAGAGCAGTGCCAAATCGCCTGACGAGCTGTCAGAACCATGACCAAACAAGAGCCAAGACAGCTTTTCGGCTTGGTCCACATCAGGATAAGACACTAAATCAATACGTGGATGACGCGCCGTACCGCGTACCGCCACCCCAGCTTCGACGGCATAGCCCGTGCGCAAGGCTTCAATATCCAAAATAGGATTGGTGATGTCCCCTTGGAACGTCACGGTACCGCGGCGCAGGAGTAAGCGCTGCCCGTACTGCTCGACCGAGCCGCCCCGGGTACGTAAGGCACCTAAAGCAGTAATCTCGCCATCGAACATCGACAAACTGAGTTGCCCCACTAAGCCAGAGTTCACGCCGTAGCCCGTTAGATAAAAACGCGGGCCGAGATCGATATCGATATTCATGCTGATATCGGTGGGCGCTTGTGTTTCCTCTTCGTTCAGGGTTTCGCCGTCGCGCAAGACGATGATGTCGTTATCAATAGTAGGAATGCTACCCAGCATATCTAAGTTAAACCAACCCGCATCGGCCACTATTTTGCCGGTTAAGGCGATATGGGGCAGGTGCAAGCCAGCACGTAATTTGCCCGATACCATGGCGTAACGATCGGCTCGCTGCAAAATCGGGTAGCGGTACAACTCGACATCAATCGCACCATCGGATTGCTCCAAATCCCATTGACCCGTTAAATTTAAATAACCATCTTGGGCTTCAGGGTTTTTAGAAATCCACGCCGCGCCCCGCCCGCGCTACCCCTTATTAGGTAATGGGGGTAGTATGACGTTACTGGAGGTAGATAGT
>DWUQ01000110.1 GCA_019120675.1 Candidatus Paenalcaligenes intestinipullorum
GCGCGCAGCGCGAGTTTGCGAACGACCTGAAAAATCCACCAGCCTAAGGGCAGCGCGAAGCGCCCCTCGGCCCGGAACCCAAACTAAGGAGCAAGGCGCACAACGCTGGAGATGAGGTATAGCTTCACAAACCGAGCGGGCACAAAAAAACCGAGCAATGTGCTCGGTTTCAATGCTTGGTGCCGACGGCGAGAATCGAACTCGCACAGCTTTCGCCACTACCCCCTCAAGATAGCGTGTCTACCAATTCCACCACGTCGGCATCTTGGCCTGCTCAGCAGGTAAGTTCGTAACTATACCACGATTTCCCACCCACACAAGCCCAAACACTAAAACTTGTTAGCCACGCGGGCACCAACCTAAAAAACGCGGCTTTCTTACCACAAAACTCACATCCTCTTAGAAGCTATTAAATATGAACGCATAAAAAAAGCGCCCCACATAGGAGCGCTTTTTGTGCAGCGTAGATAAGGCGATTACTTATTTTCCGGTTTAGGATCGTTGTCGTCCGAAGGCGTACCAATCGCAGACTGCTCACTGTCGGCTTGAGTACCGACTTTGCTGGATTGCTCGTGCGCTTCGGGCTCAGGGCTCTGAGCCTCGGTGGCGGTTTCCTTTTTGGCTTGACCTTCGTCATTGGCCTCAGCATCGCTACGCTCCGCTGGGGAAAGCTCCTTGCCAGTCACGACCTCTTCCGTAGCGGGCACAGCCTTGCTCGCAGGCACAGTAGACGCTGCGCTAACATCATTAGGAGCCGCACCCTTAGGTACGGTCAAGTCCTCGGCAGGCTTGGGCTCAGCGGGAACATTCATGCCCGGCACCGTGGAGCCAAAGTTCTGCATTAAACCCGAATCGCCCTCGGCTTGAACACGCGGGTACGCAGCCCACGCCAAACCGGCGGTGGACACAAAAAACACAATGGCGGCCCACTTGGTCATGCGGGATAAAAAGTTGGCCGCACCAGCAGAGCCAAACAGGCTACCCGCGGAACCGCTACCAAAAGAAGACCCCATGTCGGCCCCTTTGCCTTGTTGCAACAGCACCAAGCCAATAATACTAAGGGATGACACGACCTGTACCGCTTGCAAAAGGGTTGAGAGTGTACTCATTTCTATACTCCGAGGCCTAACTGGCCGCTATACGTAAAAATTCTTCGGGCTTTAAGGCCGCCCCGCCTACTAATGCACCATCGATATCAGGCATAGCAAACAACTCGGCAGCGTTGCTGGCATTGACACTGCCGCCATAGAGAATCGGACTATCCCCTGCACCCGCTTCGACCAGCAACTGACGAATCAGTGCGTGGACGGCTTGTGCCTGCTGTGGGGTGGCGCTTTTGCCCGTGCCGATGGCCCAGACGGGCTCATAAGCAACCACCGTTTGCTGACACGCGGCTTGACCTAAGGCCAACAAAGGTGCCAACTGTGCTTGAATGACGGCTGCGGTGTCGCCGCTGTCTTGTTCAAGCTCGGTTTCCCCCACACAAAACACAGGGGTTAGCCCATGCTGTAGCGCTTGCTGTGCCTTTTGGGCGACGGCTTGTGAGCTTTCGGCGTGGCGTGCGCGACGCTCGGAATGACCGACCAACACCCACTGACACCCGAAATCCTGCAGCATGCTGGCGGAAACCTCACCCGTATAGGCACCCTGAGTTTCCGTGCTCAGATCCTGAGCCCCCCAACCAATCGCGCTGCCTTGGAGGCTGGCTTGCACTTGAAACAAATACGGTGCAGGTACGCAAACCGCCACCTGTGTATCAGCAGGTAGTGTGCCTACGCCAGCCTTTAAAGCGTTTAAGCGGGCTTCGGTATCGGCCAGCGAAGCGTTCATTTTCCAATTGCCTATGACCAGGCGATTCCGGGTAGTGTGGGTCGTCATAGTCCTTACCAATAGCTAATCAACCCAGCATTGTAGCGCGAGCCGAGGCAATTCTGCTAGTTCGCCGAATGGTTTTATGGCGCTACGTTGGTCGTTGCCGTTTGAATGCTGCTCTAGGGGTGGGTCAACTGCAACAGTATTTTGCCGATTTGTGCGCCGCTGTCCATCAAGGCGTGGGCGTGTGCCACCTGTTCCAGCGGGAAAACCGCGTGGATTTGTGGAGTGATTTCCCCCCGCTCAATCAGCGGCCACACGTGCTGCTGTAGTTTTTGGGCAAGGGCGGCTTTGAAGCTGGACTCACGCTGACGCAACGTAGAGCCCGTCACCGTAATACGCTTGGTAAAGAGGTGGGCAAAGCTAACCTCCCCCTTAGCGCCGCCCAAGGTCGCAATAATCACGATGCGCCCGTCTACCGCCATACAACGGATATTGCGGTTGATGTAGTCGCCTGCCACCATATCTAAGACTACGTTGACACCCTGCCCCTGCGTGTGCTCGCGGATCACCTCCTCGAAACGTTGCGTGCGGTAATTAATCCCTATCGCGCCCAAGGCCTCAATGGCAGACACGCGCTCGTCACTGCCTGCAGTGGCGTAGACCGTATGACCAAGCGCCTTAGCGAGCTGAATCGCCATGGTGCCAATGCCACTGGCCCCACCATGCACCAGTAAGCGCTCACCCGGCGCCAAGCGGCCCCGATCCCAAATGTTGCTCCACACGGTAAAGAGGGTTTCTGGCAAGGCGGCGGCTTGCAGCCAGTCCAGCCCTGCGGGAATCGGTAAACACTGCTCCGCAGGCACACAACAATACTGCGCGTAGCCACCGCTATTGGTTAGGGCACACACGGCATCACCAAGCGAAAACGGCGTGCCCATCAGATCCCCGCCAACGACCTCACCCGAAATCTCCAGCCCTAAAATCGTAGACGCGCCGGGCGGTGGCGGATACTGCCCTTCGCGCTGGAACACATCCGGCCGATTGATACCCGCGGCGTGGACTTTAATCAGCAGCTCACCGGCTTGGGGCTGAGGCACAGCGGCTTGATGCACGCGCAATACTTCTGGCCCGCCTGCTGTGGGCGCGTCAACGGCGAGCATGGTAGTGGGGAGGTTGTATGGTGTGGGAGTCATAAGCGGTGGTCGTGAATGGGAGTGGTATAGGGAGTTAATGGATAAAACTATTATGAGACAAGTTCACCTTTATGCGCAAAAGGTGACAAAATAAAAAAACTGGGTTATAGTTCTTTTCTTTGAGAGGTATAGCCAGTCTAACCCTCAATGTGTATGGCGTTAGTACGCTTGCCAATTTGGCGTAATAACCAGCCAACGGAAGCGTGCCAGAGTGGTTGAATGGACCGGTCTTGAAAACCGGCGATGGGGTAACCCATCCGTGAGTTCGAATCTCACCGCTTCCGCCAACACGCTTTAGCAGTATCCGCGCAACCATGGCGGAATAGGTAGACGCAAGAGACTTAAAATCTCTCGACCACTGGTCGTCCCGGTTCGATTCCGGGTGGTTGCACCAATTAAGCTCCAAGTTATTGTGACTTGGGGCTTTTTTGTTTTGACTCCCTACCATTAACGGGCTCTACAGTTCAAGGTGAGCCAAATTTGCCCTGATACCACCGAAGATTGCGCTCATGACATGCTCGGGAAACCCTTCCGGTTTTTTGATGCCACTGTCCTACAAAGACATCATTCATCCAAATATCGAGAGCGCTCATCACCAGCCCTCCACGGAATTGGTGAAAGGTCGACGAGACTCTGCAACCAATTGAACATCGAGGACGGCAAGCACTTCATACACTCTCGCAAAGGCCAGACCTGAAGCGTCTTTTTCCATGCGAGAAACGGCTTGCTGAGAAGTGTTTAACTCACGCGCGAGCTGAGCTTGACTCCACCCTTTTTGCTCCCTCAAAGAGCGGATGAGTATTGAAAGCTGCTCCACTTTTAATAAAAGAACTGGTTTCATCGCCGTAGCTCGCATCATGTAGACATAAAAACATATAAAGAATAATGTTCTTTTCTCATAAATACATCAAATAAGATGTAAACACTCAACACAACAAATATGTTGTAAGTGCAATATACATCATAATTGATGTATCCGCATATTACAACAAATAACATGTAATCTTGACGTCGCCCTCACCTTAAAATACGGAGCTTTCGGCTCATAGGATGAAAACACATCCCAAAAACACCAATCCATAAAGGCTCAGCTGCAAGCATTTCCATACAATAAAACCGCTGCTTGCCATGGAGTATTCGCGCAACAAAGCGCGTTGAGGCTTGGGGCGGGTGACTTGGACGAGGGCCGCAGGTGGGGGGATTTTTCAGGAAAAAAGTGAGCACTGTTTGAGCGCGCAGCGCGAGTTTGCGAACGACCTGAAAAATCCCCCCGCCTAAGGGCAGCGCGAAGCGCCCCTCGGCCCGGAACCCGCCCCAAGCCTCAACGCGCCACCCCTGCCCCATCATTGAACGACTTACCCCTCACTTAAAGCCACGGTTTAACACCGAGCCACCACACACTCAATACACAAACTTAACACCTAAGTTAGAATACAAAAAACGGCTTCCAGATACCCTGAAAGCCGTTTTAACGAAAGCGCTATAACGTATAAAACCCTATAGCACAGTCAGCTACGATTTACTCGCTCGCACCAGGAGCCTGAGGACCACCCTGAGCTTCAATACCACCGAGCGCCTTAACGGACAGGCGCAAGCGGCCTTTGTCGTCGGCTTCGATGACTTTGAATTTCACAGTCTGACCGACTTTGAGCACATCGTTGATGTCCGCGATGCGGT
>DWUQ01000111.1 GCA_019120675.1 Candidatus Paenalcaligenes intestinipullorum
TGCAATAACGGCACCCGCCACGACTGCTCCCCAAGAAACGGCGGAATGTGATGATTCTACTAAGGGCCTTGCTGCAGAGCCGTACGTGGGTACTGGCTCGTTTATCGTTGTGGTTCGTTGCATAATCAGCTCCTGTTTGTGAGGTTAAGCGCTATACCCAAGTATTAATGCCAGAATAAGGCTAGCAAAATGATGAGTGGAATCGGGACCCCTAACAACCAAAGCAATATGGCACCCATAGTAATCTCCTCAAGTAATATAGAACTTTGTTGACTAAGCTATATCAAAGCGACTATTAAATACTCGCCCCCATGCTGACAAAAAAAGGCCTCGAAAGGCCTTTTTTAACGCCTAAGGCGTCTACCAGATGTACTTATTTCTGGTTTCCCAGTCTTTGACTTGTTTTTCTGCTTCGTCACGAGCGACACCTTGGCGTTCTTGGATCTTGCCAACAAGCTGATCACGCTTGCCAGCAATAACGTCTAAATCGTCGTCGGTGAGCTTGCCCCACTGTTCTTTAACCTTACCCTTAAATTGTTTCCAGTTTCCTTTTGCGATATCTTCGTTCATGATGAACTCCTATGGATAAAAAGTGATACGGAATTAGTAAGTAAAAAACTTCGTTTGCCACAACTTCACCTTACCCTTATCACCTAATTTTTAGGTGTGTAACAATGCAACCAGTTGAAACCAAACAGGTTTTTCTAATGTAGTTTCTCGTCATTTTTTGTACGAACTATTTTAAGCTGTGAATCGAACTATGAGCCGCTCAATTGAACAACTCCTTCCAGGTATCCCTACTGTAGAGGGTAACGCCGTTAAACTCACTCGCCTGCTTGCTCAAGCCTTGCAACAGCGTTTAGACCCTTTTCTCATGCTTGATCATTTTGATAACGATGAGCCTAATGACTACGTCGGTGGCTTTCCGAATCACCCGCACCGCGGTTTCGAAACAATCACTTACCTCTTGGCTGGCGCCATGCAGCACAGCGATAGTACGGGGCATACCGGCACCATTCAAGCAGGGGATGTACAGTGGATGTGTGCAGGACGTGGAGTCGTGCACTCTGAAATGCCGCAACAAAACGAAGGGCGTTTGGCTGGTTTTCAGCTTTGGTTAAATCTGCCTGCGACTGAAAAAATGCAAACACCTTGGTATAAAGACTTGCTATCAGACACTCTTCCCCGCTTCGAGACTGAACAAGGCGTTAAAGGCTGTGTGATTGCTGGTGAATGCCACCAAACAAACGGCGCGATCCAACGCCCCTTTACAGAACCGCTCATTGTGGATTTGCATTTGCCTGCCAACAGTCAATTTACGACGGACTTACCTGCGTCTCACAATGCTTTTTTCGTGGTTTATGAAGGCGTAGCAAACGTACAAGGTGAGGAAATTACCCCCGAGCGCTTAGCCATTTTACGCAACGATGCTGATGACTTGACCCTGAGCAGCAATGAGCCCACAAAGCTACTACTCATCGCGGGCAAGCCCCTGAAGGAGCCCATCGCTCGATATGGCCCGTTCGTAATGAACACGCCTGACGAGATTCAACAAGCCATTACTGAGTACCGCTCGGGGGAGTTCGGCGACGTAGCAGAATAAGCTTGCAAGCTTTATTAGCATTTGCTATAGTTCTCCTTTAGCAATTCCCCGATAGCTCAGTCGGTAGAGCGACGGACTGTTAATCCGCAGGTCACAGGTTCGAGCCCTGTTCGGGGAGCCAAAATTCAAAAGCCCAGCTATGTATTTAGCTGGGCTTTTTGCTTTTATAACATCCATTCAATCGGTAATTTAGACAAAAAACCAACCCAAACACGGCTCCAAAAGCCGGTACCCGGCTCGGTGGTATGAATAATTTCATTGCCCTCGTGGTCTTTTTCAGCCCAAATTACTTTGTTTTTTTCATTGAGCTGAATGCGGTAGCTGGATTCGGGCACTTGCTCGGTAAAAATACGGCGGATGCGTTGCGCCAGAGCGGGACTTTGAATCACAAAGCCGAGCTCGGTATTGAGATGTGCGGATCGAGGATCAAAATTAAAAGAGCCGATAAACACCCGCTGATCATCAATCGTAAAGGTTTTGGCGTGCAAGCTTGACCCCGACGAGCTACCAAAAGGGCTGACCTTTTTTTTAATTAAATTATCGGGCGATTGCTTTTTTAACTCATAAAGCTCAACACCCTCTCGAACAATGTCCTTGCGACGTTTGACATAGCCCGCATGCACTACAGCCACATCGGTCGCGTCATAGGAGTTGGTCAGCACGCGCACTTGAATGTTTCGGTCATTCACTAAACGGCTGAAATTCTCAACCCCCACCTTGGTGGGCACAAAATAAGGGGAAATCAAATCAACGTGTTCGGTGGCCTCGCCAATCGCGCGCCCCAGCTGGTAGGTGAGCAGCTGCTCGTCTTGCGCCATGCCTTCGGCTTTGCTAGGGTCGTCGCTCACCATCTCTACCTTTACCCATTCCAACGGCACTTGCTGGCTCACCAACGCTTGGGCAAAGTCGCTTTGCTTGAGCGCCGCTACATAACGTTGCGTGCGGTCTGGGTTGGGCTTAGCGATTTCATCAATTTCTAAAATGGAGGGTGGCGCTAAATGCTTGGGCTTGACCAATTGATCAATAGGGTAGGACAACGGACTGGCCCAATAGCGGTCAAAATCCGCTGACACATCCTGAGCGACCGCCCCCACAGCGAGTACGTCTAAGTCTGCAAACAAGACCTCTTGATCGGTGGCTCCAAAATACTCATCGCCAATATTGCGCCCCCCGACAATCGTTGCTAAGTTATCCACCGTAAAGGATTTATTATGCATACGGTGATTGAGACGACCGAATTCGGTTAGGTAATTGAGGGGCTTAAAAAAGCGAATACTAAACGGATTAAAAAGACGGACTTCAAGATTAGGGTGATTGTTCAGTAAGGCCAATACACCATCTAAGTCCTTGATACCGTTGTCATCAATTAATAACCGCACCCGCACGCCCCGCTCAGCGGCTTCGTGCAACTGCTTGAGCAACAACATGCCCGTAATATCATTGCGCCAGATGTAATACTGCACATCGATGCTTTTTTCAGCTAAGCGGGTGAGCAGCGCACGAATCGCGAAGGCCTCTTGGGCATCATCCAACTCGCGCATCCCACTTAAGCCCGGCTTCGCTTCCATCTGGTGTATAAAGCTTTTGCCTAATCGTGTGTCTTTGACCATATCCAAAGAATACGCGTGCGAACTCTCTCGAGCTTCAAGCGCAGACAACGTACAGCTACTCAGAGAGAAAAGCAGTACAACACCTAAAGCTAATGCTACCGAGCTACGAAAAGAGAGGGGCATTTTACGATCACAAAGA
>DWUQ01000112.1 GCA_019120675.1 Candidatus Paenalcaligenes intestinipullorum
CTCGGCAGTGTAGTCCAAGCGAAAATACTGAAAAATACTAATATAAGGAATCGCCAAAAAGATCAAAATAAAATAGCGCTTAACAAAGCGCCAACGATCCTTGGACAGCAGCCACAGCAAGGCAAAATCTGCGAGCAAATACAAGCAAACGTAATACTGTATCCGATCGTAGCCACCCAGAAAGTAGCTTTTGCTGCCTTTGAAGGTCTCAATAGACAGCAAAACCACCAAAAATAGCGACACGACCACCGAGCCAATATTTAACAGCTGTATAAAACGATCTTGATAAGCATGCAAACGCGCAAGCAGTGAGCTCATGGGTGACCAGTAGCAAAAAAGACAGAAATAGCAGTAACGCTGATAGTTAGACGATATTATACGCATAGCGCGACGTCATGTTGCCTTATTCGATCGTAAAACCGATACTTGGCGATGACGTCGCGCTATAGGTTGGAGCGAATAACGCTGAGACGACCTAAAGAGCCCACTGTAAACGTTAATAGTATTGGGTTAGTAAGGCCTCAGCTCAGCGCTTAGAGCATCCCTAATTGTAAACGAGCGGATTCGCTCATCATGTCACGGCTCCAAGGTGGATCCCATACGAGTTCCACCTCAGCTTTTTCCACACCTTGGATGGCTAAGAGCTTGAAACGCGCCTCATCGGCAATTAGGCTGCCCATCCCACACCCTGGTGCGGTCAACGTCATATCCATCACGATGCTGTATTTGTCTTCGTCCATTTTGGTGACGTGACATTTGTAGACCAAGCCTAAGTTGACGATATCGACTGGAATTTCTGGGTCGTAGACTTCGCTGAGTACCACCCAAGCCGCTTCTTCGATGGTTTTCTCGCTCAGCGGCATCTCAGGTACATAAACCTCCTCTGCCGGTACTTCTTGACCTAAAGCATCCGCATCGGAACCTTCTATTCGGTATAGGTTGCCTTCAACCATCACGGTAAAGCTACCCCCTAAACGCTGGGTAATGGTAGCCATACAACCTTTCTCGATGGTAACGGGTGAACCGTACGGGATGGTAACAGCCGGACAGTCTCGGCTGACTTCAACGTCTTCGCGATCGTAATAGCTCACGGTACCCCCTACTCAGTTTTAGCGGTTTCATCACTTAATGTGATGGCATTGTGCAAGGTATGCCACGCCAAGGACGCACATTTAACCCGAGCCGGAAACTCGCGCACTCCAGATAAGACTTCGAGTTTACCCATATCGTGCGGGGGGTGCTCCTCGGTCAGCATGGCATGAACGTCTTGAAAGAGCTGCTCGGCCTCGGCCACCGTTTTGCCTTTGCAGGCTTCGGTCATGAGTGAGGCCGAGGCTTTGGAAATGGCACAGCCATGCCCAACAAAGGTGACCTCTTCGATCAACCCCTGATCCGATAAACGCGCATAGACGGTTAGTTGGTCGCCGCATAATGGGTTATGACCATCTGCTGAATGCGTAGCGTCTTCGAGACTTTTGTAATTACGTGGGGCTTTGTTGTGGTCAAAGATAACTTCTTGATAAAGCTCTCGCAGACCGTTAAAAGGGTCGCTCATGCGGATACTCCAAATAGTTGTTGAGCTTTTTTAAGACTAGCGATTAATGCATCAATATCGTCATAGTTATTGTAAAAGGCAAACGAAGCACGAGCTGTACCAGGTATACCTAATTCAGTCATCAGCGGCATGGCACAGTGATGCCCTGCTCGGATGGCGACCCCATCCATATCGAGGATCGTTCCTAAATCGTGCGGATGGATGTCGTCGACCATAAACGAAATGACCGCGGCCTTGTGGGCGGCTTTACCGATAATTTGAATACCAGGTAAGGCCTCAAGCTGCTGCGTTGCATAGCGTAAAAGCTCTTGCTCATGCGCCGCAATGGCTTCTAAACCGACCTCTTGGACATATTTAAGCGCTTCGGCTAAGACGATCACCCCTGCAATATTGGGTGTACCGGCTTCAAAACGCTGCGGTACCGGTGCATAGGTACTGCCACTGAATGACACGGTGTAGATCATATCACCCCCACCTTTCCAAGGTGGCATGGCGTCTAAGAGCTCGTATTTGCCATACAGCACACCAGTACCCGTGGGGCCGAAGATTTTATGACCTGAAAACACATAAAAGTCACAATCTAAGGCCTGTACATCGACCGTTTCGTGGGCCACTGCTTGTGCGCCATCGATCAACACGGTAGCGCCGACTTTGTGAGCGGCAGCAATCATCGCACGAATAGGATTAACGGTGCCCAATGCGTTGGACACATGCGCGATGCCAACAAACTTGGTGCGCTCGGACAGTAAGCGGTGATACGCGTCTAGGTCTAAATCGCCATTGTCGAGGATAGGCACCACTTTGATGGTGGCTCCTTTTTCTTCGGCAAGCAATTGCCACGGCACAATATTGGAATGATGCTCCAGCATAGTCAGCAGGATTTCATCACCGGCTTGGATATGCTTGCGCCCCCAAGTGGCTGCTACTAAGTTGATGCTGTCGGTGGTGCCGCTGGTAAAAACGATTTCTTCGGGGCGCTGCGCATGAAGAAACTGCTGCACCACAACACGACTGGCATCGTATAAGTCAGTAGCATGCTGCGACAGCCAATGTACACCACGGTGGATATTGGCGTTGCTGGCTTCGTAAAACTGCTTTTCAGCGTCAATGACAACGGCTGGCTTTTGGGTGGTGGCACCATTATCCAGATACACCAGACGCTGGCCCCGCACCGTCTGATTGAGTATCGGGAAATCGTTGCGCCGATCAAGCAGCGAGGGTGTGACTGAGGCGAGCGTCTGAGTGCTCATGGTTAACCTCCAAATACTGAACCGCCAGGCAACAAAGCCGAAAAGCCTTGGGCTGCGCGAGCGCGTAACGCTTCGTTATCGAGGCGCTCTAAACTGGCCGCCGCAAACGCATAAATCAACAAGTCGCGTGCATCGGACTCGTCAATACCACGTGAACGCAAATAGAATAAATTGTCTTCATCAAGCTGCCCCACCGTAGCCCCGTGAGCACATTTTACGTCGTCGGCGTAAATCTCCAGCTCGGGACGGGTGTCGGTACGCGCTAGCTTAGACAGCAGCAGACTATCGGAGCGTTGCACGGCATCCGTGCCATCTGCGCCCTCAGCCACCACAATCCGACCACTAAATACGCCACGCGCCATGCCTGCCAAAATGCCACGGTAATTCTCGTGACTGTAGCAGTTGGGGGATGCGTGATCGATGACGGTGTTGTGATCCACATGACGACGGCCATCAATATAGTACAAGCCGTTGAATAGTGTTTCGCAGTGTTCGCCATTGAAACGTGTGCGGATGTTGTTGCGTGCAAGCTTGGCTCCAAACGAGAAAGAATGCGACTCGAAATTCGAGGCAGCATCTTGCTCGACCACAATCTCGGCCAAGTGAGAAGCATGAGGGCTTTCTTGCTGTAATTTCACGTGTACCAGCTTGGCATCACGCGCTACCGCAGCACGCGTGACTACGTTGCTGAATGAGCTCAGCGTGTCGTTCGCACTAATATGATGCTCAACAACCGTCGCGTGGGCACCCGCTTCGAGACGAATCAGATTGCGTGTAAAGCTGGCAGCTTCGCTGGTGGTGTTAATGAAAACAGCCTGCACGGGCAACGATACCTGCTGGCCGTGCGCTACCGTGAGCACATAGCCGTCTTCGGCCAAGGCCAAATTAAGGGCTGCAGGGCTGGCACCTTCGCTTGCTTCGCCGTACAAGTCCGCATCCAGACTGTCTTGGGCCAGCTGTTGTGCCGTCGTACTAAGCAGAACCCCTTCAGGAAGCCCAGTAAGATCGGAAAGCTCAGCATTGAAGCGCCCATCCACAAAAACGAGCCAATGCCCCGCTTCGTTGTTGCGTAGTTGAGCCACTTGAGCGCTGACATCGGTTTGTGCCGGTGCGATAGCAAAGCTTTGGTTATCAAAAGCTGCTAAAGAAGTGTGATGCCACGCTTCGAGTTTGTTGGTGGGCCACCCTTCTTGGGCAAATCGCTCCAGTGCCTGTTGGCGACGGCCTTGCAACCAAGCGGGCGTCTTTGCAACACGTTGAGCGTTGAAATCAGCAATCCACATTGGAAGAGTCGTCATACGGTGGCTCCTTTTTGAGCGGCTTCTTCGAGCACCCAGTCGTAACCCCGCTTTTCGAGCTCAAGGGCTAAGCTAGCATCGCCAGAGTGCACAATCTGACCATTCATCAGCACGTGCACAAAGTCAGGCACGATATAGTCCAGTAAGCGTTGATAGTGGGTAATGACCACCATTGAGCGATCGGGCGCGCGCAAACGGTTCACCCCATCGGCCACCACACGTAGCGCATCAATATCTAAGCCGGAATCGGTTTCGTCCAAAATGGCTAATTTAGGCTGCAAAAGGCTCATTTGGAGCACTTCGTTGCGCTTTTTTTCGCCGCCAGAAAACCCTTCGTTGACAGAGCGGTAAAGGAACTCTTCGCGCATGCCGACGCTCGCCATTTCTTTTTTGACGATTTTCAAGAAATCCATAGCGTCGAGCTCAGGCTCGCCACGATGGCGGCGCACCGCATTGACTGAGGAACGTAAAAAGTAAGCGTTGGAGACGCCAGGGATTTCGATTGGGTACTGGAAAGCTAAAAACAAACCTTCGCGGGCGCGATTTTCGACAGACATATCGAGTAAGTCTTCGCCATTGAACTCGACACTTCCGCCATTGACCTCGTAGCTTTCGCGACCAGCGAGCACTTGAGACAGTGTACTTTTACCGGAGCCGTTGGGGCCCATGATGGCATGCACCTCGCCGTCTTTGACCTCGAGGTTGAGGCCTTTCAAAATTTGCTTACCTTCGACGGAAGCTTTTAGATCTTTAATGGATAACATTACTGGTGAACTCCTTAACCTACACTGCCTTCTAAACTAACGCCAAGAAGATTCTGGGCTTCGACCGCGAACTCCATGGGCAACTCTTTAATTACGTCTTTGCAAAACACATTCACAATCATGGATACCGCGTCCTCGGCCAAAATGCCTCGCTGCATGGCGTAA
>DWUQ01000113.1 GCA_019120675.1 Candidatus Paenalcaligenes intestinipullorum
TCGGCCTTGGGGGCGATAAAAAAGTTGCCGCTACGGTAATGTACCGTTGGGTAAGGTCGAGCCGTGTATTTTTTTGAGCCCTCGTATTTGGGCAAAATCACTGCGCCCACGCCAATAGTCGTGTGCGAATCCTGAGCAACAGCCGGTAGAGTCCACATACCTGCGACCACCATACAGCTGGCAACGACGCCCAAACGAGCGACTATGCTGTACATTGTTTTCTCCTCAATTTTTGCAATCCATAAATACGTGGACGCGCTGCTATCAATAATACAGTCGCCCTAAAACCTTGGTAGTGTACCCCTGAGTACTGACTGACCGTCACAAAGTACGCCTTTGTTTATTAAGCGGACATTTTTGTGCTGTTAGGGAGAAGTTTAATCACGCTGCGACGCCCCTCTCACATGTTGTAATTGTGTTGAAACTTGGCCAATCATGCTGTAGAGCTGGATCTTATTCTTAATAAGAATTATTATCATTCTCTTTACAGAGAGAAACAGTAAGTGATTTCCTATGCTCGTATTCAATCATGACTTTGCGCAACGTTATGCCAGTGTACTGGTGTTCAGCGCCCTAGCCACCGCCACCGCATCCGCTCAACCTGTGAACCAACTAGAAAGTATTCAAGTCATTGGTACCGCCGAGCAGGAGCTTAAAGAATCCCTAGGGGTATCCGTCCTTACCAGCGAAGAAATCGAGAAAAATCCCTCGGTATCGGATCTAAATGAAATCCTGCGCAAAGAGCCGGGTGTCAACCTCACCGGTAACGCCTCATCCGGCATGCGCGGCAACCGCCGTCAAATCGACATTCGCGGCATGGGCCCCGACAACACCATGGTGTTGATTGATGGCAAGCCCGCTAACTCCCGCAACGCCTCCCGCCAAGGCTGGACTGGTGAACGCGACAGCGATGGCGACACCAACTGGGTTCCTCCCGAGGCCATTGAGCGCGTCGAAATTCTGCGCGGCCCTGCAGCGGCACGCTACGGCTCCGGTGCCATGGGTGGGGTCATTAACATCATTACTAAACGACCCACCGATACCTTCAGTGGCTCTATTTCGCAATACCGCAAATGGCAGCAAGACTCCAAAGAGGGCGACAGCTGGCGCACCTCTGTGAACCTCGCGGGGCCTATCAGCGACAAGCTCAGCTTCCGAGTGTATGGCAATTACCAAAAAACACAGCCGGATGCGCGGGATATTAATGTAGCGCATGTTAAGTTCCCTGACTCTATTAATCCTTCGGGAAAAACTGGCTTACGCGATAAAAACTTAAACGCACTTTTAAACTTGGAACTTACTGAGCAACAGCGCTTAGAACTGGATGTAGGCACCAGTCGCAAAAGCGATTTATTTTCTGGCGACTCTCAAAATGCCAACGTTGAAAAGCCCCTAACCGATAGCTTGCTTGGCACCGAAACCACAGTTATCTATCGAAACAGTATGGGCCTCAGCCATTATGGCGATTGGGACTGGGGCACAAGTCGCTTAAGCGCTACACATGTAGAAACCCGTAATAGTCGACTCGAAGAGGGCTTAGCGGGCGCGACAGAAGGCGAATTCAACAGCAACAACCGTTTTGTAGCTAAATTAAAAGAAAGCCGTTTAAGTGGTGAGGTGAACTTACCCTTCACCAGGAACAATTTTGAGCAGGTGTTAACCTTAGGTGGCGAGCTTACTCGAGAGTCATTAAACGATCCTGGTACCGTACGTGTAGACAAAAACCCTAGTTTAAATCCAAAGCTGGCCTACACCAGCTGGGCATTGTTTGCTGAAGACAGCATTCGTATTAATCAAAAGCTGGATATTATTCCTGTCGTACGCTTAAACCATCATCAAAAATACGGCAATAACGTTAGCCCAGGCTTAACCGTTGCTTATGCCGTCACCGATAACTGGACCCTCAAAGGTGGTGTTGCACGCGCCTACAAAACTCCAAGCATGTATCAATCTAATGATAGTTACGTGCTAACAAGTCGGGGCAATGGTTGTGCAGCAGGAGAGCAAAACTGCTTATTGCAAGGCAACGACAACCTAAAACCTGAAACCAGTTTAAATAAAGAAATTGGTATTGCCTACGACGACGGGTATCTCCAAGGTAGCTTGGCGTATTTCCGTAACGACTACAAAAACAAAATCTCTGCCGGCACAACCACCACTGGTTTTACCTCCACAAATCAACGTATTTACCAGTGGGAAAATAAAGGTAAAGCTCTGGTATCTGGCTTAGAAGGTAACTTCTTTATGCCAATAGGCGACACTTGGGACTGGAATACCAACTTTACCTACATGATTGACTCCAAGGAAAAGCAATATGGTCAACCATTGAGCATTATTCCTAAGTACACCATTAACTCGTATTTACGCTGGTTCCCTACCGAGCGCTGGACTGTACAAGCCAATGTCACATGGTATGGCAAACAAAAGCCTGCTGATTTTGACGTCCGTACGCTTCAGCCAATTGCGGTCGCTCCAAGCATTAGCCCATACGCTTTAGTAGGCATCAGCTCAGGCTATCAGCTTACGAAAAACCTACACATTAAAGCCGGTATCGATAACCTCTTCGACAAAAAGCTTTATCGTGAAGGACTAGCGTCAGGTATTGATCAGGATCGTGCAGGTGCCAAAGTCAGCTCAGGTGCCCGCACCTATAACCAACACGGCCGCGCCTTCTTTGTGGATCTCCGAGCGTCGTTCTAAACCTTTATCGTCATCCTGCTCAGGGTACATTTAACGATAGACATAAAATGAATAAACCCCAAGCAGTTGGACAATCTCCAACGACTTGGGGTTTTTCTATGTTTGGTTTGTATGGTTAAAAACGTTTTAAACGATAAAACCTACATGTAACTTAAGTTTTACATAGCAACAAAGCGCGTTGAGGCTTAGGCTGGGTGACTTGGACGAGGGCCGCAGGCGCGGGGGATTTTTCAGGAAAAAAGTGAGCACTGTTTGAGCACGCAGCGCGAGTTTGCGAACGACCTGAAAAAACCACCCGCCTAAGGGCAGCGCGAAGCGCCCCTCGGCCCGGAACCCAGCCTAAGCCTCAACGCGCTTCACTCTCGCAAATACCCCCCTACTTACACATCAATATTGCCCGCCTGCAACGCATGGCTTTCAATAAAGTTGCGACGTGGCTCCACCTCATCGCCCATCAGGGTAGTAAAGACCTCATCCGCAGCAATCGCGTCCTCAATCCGCACCTGCAACAAACGGCGCGCTGTCGGATCCATAGTGGTTTCCCACAACTGATCGGGATTCATTTCCCCCAAGCCCTTGTAGCGCTGCTTGGATACCCCACGCTCAGACTCGGCACGCAGCCAATACACGGCTTCGCGGAAGTTATTGACCTTCTGCTCGCGGCGACGCTCGCCCTCGCCACGAGACACCACCGCCCCTGGACCAATGAGACCAAGGAAGGTCTTGCCGGCGCGCTCAAGGATACGGTACTCGGCGCTAACGAGGAACGTACGGTCAAAGACGCTTAGGCGGTAATTACCATGATGCAGACGGCTCACTACCACCCGCCATTGCTCGGACTCAGTATTGAACTCGGCTTTGACGTTGACCAAATGCGGGTTGGCGGGGTCACGCAACGCGTGCAGCAGACGGTCAGCCGACGCGCGTGCGGCCGCTTCGGTATCCAACTCAATCACTACCCCTTGGGCGACTGCTGACAAGGCATCGGGATCAAAGGTACGCGATAGGCGTTCGACCACTTGGTCTGCTAACACATACTGACGCACCAACTCGCCCAAGGTGTCGCCACGCAAAGGCTCCGCACCCGTTTGGGGCAGCAGTTCGGCATCGCGCAAGGCGATATTGAGCATAAACTGGGCTTCCTCAATGTCGTCCTTGAGGTAGCGCTCATCGCGGCCCACTTTAACCTTGTAAAGAGGCGGCTGGGCAATGTACACATAGCCCCGCTCGATCAGCTCGGGCATTTGACGATAAAACAAGGTCAGCAACAAAGTACGGATGTGCGCACCGTCCACGTCCGCATCCGTCATAATAATAATACGGTGGTAGCGGACTTTTTCCACATCAAAATCGGGACCAATATTGGTGCCCAAAGCGGTAATCAGGGTGGTGATTTGCTCGCTGGTGAGCAAACGATCAAAGCGGGCTTTTTCGACGTTGAGGATCTTGCCACGTAAAGGCAAAATCGCTTGGAACTTACGGTCACGCCCTTGCTTGGCCGAGCCGCCTGCCGAGTCCCCTTCCACAATATAGAGTTCGGACTTGGCGGGGTCTTTTTCTTGGCAATCGGCCAACTTGCCGGGTAAGCCAGCACCTTCGAGCACACTTTTACGACGCGTGACTTCACGGGCGCGACGAGCGGCCTCACGGGCCCGAGCGGCTTCGATAATTTTGTTGCACACCGCACGCGCATCGGCGGGGTTTTCCAGTAGCCACGTTTCGAGGGTACGGCTCACGGCTTCTTCAACGGCAGGGCGGACTTCACTGGAAACCAGTTTGTCTTTGGTTTGGCTGCTGAATTTGGGCTCAGGTACTTTGACAGACAGCACGCACGCTAAGCCTTCGCGCATATCATCACCCGCTGTCTCGACCTTGGCGCGACGGGCTAAATCATGATCTGTAATGTACTTGTTGAGCACACGGGTCATGGCGGCACGTAAGCCAGTCAGGTGGCTACCCCCATCACGTTGGGGAATATTGTTGGTAAAGCAGAGTACGTTTTCCCCGTAGCTGTCGTTCCATTGCATAGCAATTTCAACCGTAACCGGTACGCCACCCGCGTCGGAGGCCGTTTCGACCGAGAAAATATTGCTGTGCAACACACTCTTGCTGCGGTTGATGTATTCAACAAAACCCTTCACACCGCCTAAATAGGCGAAGTCTTCTTCTTTTTCTTGACGCTCGTCGACCAAACGGATGTTGACACCGTTGTTGAGAAAAGACAGCTCGCGTAAGCGCTTGGCAAGGATATCGTAGACGTACTCAATGCTGGTGAAGATCTCGAAGTCAGCCAAATAACGCACGCAGGTACCGGTGCGGACGGCTTCACCTACGACCTTTAAGGGCTCCACACGCTCACCGCGCTCGAAGCGCAAAAAGTGTTCCTCGCCATTACGCCAGATAACCAACTCGAGCCACTCGGATAGGGCGTTCACGCACGACACACCCACCCCGTGCAAGCCCCCCGAGACCTTGTAGGAGTTCTGATCGAATTTACCCCCTGCGTGCAGCTCGGTCATGACAATTTCTGCGGCGCTGCGTTGTTCTTCGTCATCTTTGTGAATGTCGGTAGGGATGCCGCGCCCATTGTCGCAAACCGAGATACTGTTATCGCTATGAATAGTGACCACAATTTCGTCACAATGCCCTGCCAAGGCCTCGTCGATGGCGTTGTCTACCACCTCGAACACCATGTGGTGCAAGCCTGTGCCATCGGAAGTGTCCCCAATGTACATGCCCGGGCGCTTGCGTACGGCCTCTAGGCCTTTGAGCATGCGGATGGATTCCGCGCCATAGCTGGGTTCAAGAATAGGGGTGGTTTGATCTGACATGTGTAGTAGTACCTTTAATAAACCGAGGTATAAGAGGGCGCTGTACTAAACAACGCCCACGCCCGAGCGGGTGCAACGGAGTTTAGATGCGCATGGGCATCACTACATATTTAAAGTGCTCATCATCGGGCAAGGTAATGAGCACCGATGCATTGGAGTCGGGTTGCACCGACCACTGCACCGCCTCGTTGCGGATGTTCGCCAACACATCCAATAAATAGCTGACGTTAAAGCCGACATCTAACGGCTCAAACTCATAATCAATTTCCAGTTCTTCGTTGGCTTCTTCTTGTTCGGCGTTGGACGCAGAGATACGTAAATGATGATCGCCCAACTGGATGCGCACACCGCGTAATTTGTCAGTGGTCAGAATAGCGGCACGCTGCAAGCTGCCTTGGAGGGCTTCGCGGTTAATTAAGAAATGACGACTGTAACTGGTGGGAATGACGCGAGCAAAGTCAGGGAATTTACCCTCAACAAGCTTGGAAATCAGCTCAACCTGACCAAAGCGGAAACGAATTTGCCCACTGCCGACATCAATCAACACTTGATCGTCGACCTCACCGAGCAAACGCTGCATTTCTAAGACGGTTTTGCGAGGTACGATCACATCGTGGCGCGATTCAACACCCTCGATAACAGTGGCGTTGTGCGCCAGACGGTGCCCATCGGTAGCAACGGTACGCAGTAGCTCAGACTCAAACACAAACAGCATACCGTTTAAATAATAACGGATGTCTTGCTGAGCCATAGCAAAGTGTACCGTGGCAAATAAATGCTTGAGGTTTTTCTGAGCGACCCCTAGGGATACTTGCCATTGCTCGGGCTGCGCTAAGGTAGGGAAGTCATTGGCTTCGAGGGTTTGCAACGCAAAGCGACTCCGCCCAGATTGCACAATTAGCTTGCCATCAGTCAGAGAGAGCGTGACATTGCCCACATCCGGTAAAGCACGCAAAATATCCAGCAACTTGCGCGCCGCGACGGTGGTGGCCACCTGCTCGTCACCCACCCCAAACTCAGCTTGGGTAGTGATTTGCACCTCGAGGTCTGTGGCCACAAAATAAACGTGACGACCTTCTTTGCGAATCAGTAAATTCGCCAAAATAGGTAGGGTATGGCGTCGTTCGACAATACCAACCACCGTGGTCAGTGGCTTTAACAACGCATCGCGGGTTGCTTGTACAAGTTGCATGGTGGTCATCCCTTAAGAGTTTGCTCTAATACGTGTAAAGAATGGTTGAGTTCGGTTTGTTTGGTACGCGCTTCGGTAATTTTGCGCACCGCATGTAATACAGTAGTGTGGTCGCGGCCGCCAAACAGCTCGCCGATTTCGGGGAGGCTTTTTTGTGTGAGCTCTTTGGCCAAATACATCGCAATTTGGCGGGGCAGAGCAATGTTGGCCGGACGCCGCTTCGAGTACATATCGGCCACTTTGATTTTGTAGAAATCGGCCACAGTTTTTTGAATGTTTTCCACGGTGATCTGGCCGTTGGATACGGATAGTAAGTCCTTGAGCGCGTCTTTACAGACCTCGACTGTCAGCACTTCACGACCATGAAAACGCGCATACGCCGACACTTTTCGTAAGGCACCTTCGAGCTCGCGGACGTTGCTACGTAAATGCTTAGCAATAAAAAAAGCGACCTCTTCGGGCATGGCGATGCCCTCGGTTTGGGCTTTGCGCAGCAAAATCGCTACACGCATCTCAAGCTCGGGGGGCTCAATGGCTACTGTTAGGCCGGAATCAAACCGAGAGATCAATCGGCTGTCGATATTGGCCAGCTCTTTGGGGTAGGTGTCAGACGTGATGATAATTTGCTTGCGCTGCGCCACCATGGCCTCGAAAGCGTAGAAGAATTCTTCTTGGGTGCGGTTTTTACCCGCAAAGAACTGAATATCGTCGATCAGCAGTAAATCGAGTGAATGATAATAACGCTTGAACTCATCGAACGCTTTGCGTTGATAAGCTTTGACCACATCGGACACATACTGATCTGCGTGCACATAGCGCACACGCACACCCTTGCCATTTTCGAGCAAGGCATTGCCAATCGCATGAATCAAATGGGTTTTACCAAGACCCACCCCCCCATATAAAAACAAGGGGTTATAAGACACACCAGGGTTTTCAGCAACTTGTAGTGCGGCCGCACGCGCTAACTGGTTGGCTTTACCAGTGACGAAGTTATCAAAAGTGAGTTCAGCATTAAGGCGCGAACGATCGTGCAGCGCATCCATAGACGCTGCACCCATGGCAGCGGCAACCGGCGGTACGCCAATGGCATCCATATCGAGACCACCAGCGCTGGTTTGCATAGCGGGCGCTTCCGTAACCGGCACCGCTGCAACGGCAGCGGGCCGACGCATGGGTACGGCAGGCTGCGCAGCAGGAGGGGTGGTGGATAATTGCAACATCAGCTCGACGGGCTGTTTGAACCATTGAGTGGCGAGCTCTTGGATGCGTTGGGCGAAATTTTTCTTGACCCAGTCGAGTTTAAAACGATTGGGCGCCACCACATACAGCACACCCGCCTCAGTATCCAAACTGAGCGGCTCTAATGGACGAATCCAAGCGCTAATTTGTTGAGGTGGCAGCTCTTGCTCAAGAGTACTGACGCAAGACTGCCAAAATTCGTTCATATCATTCACTTCGTTTTTAACCCTGACTCTAGCCCGATAACCCCTTAGTTATCCACAGCCTATGATACTAAAAAACGGCAATTCTTGCCTAAACAATTGACGAAACACGAAAAATTTGCTGAAATGATGGGCTTTTAAAGATTCTTTGTTGCCAGAACCTGATAATACGTATCAGGGGTCGATATAAAACGCGTCTTCTGGCGGCACCTTACCTATTTGTGGATAAACCATGAAGCGCACTTATCAACCCTCAGTTACTCGCCGTAAACGTACACACGGTTTCCGTGTACGCATGAAAACCCGCGGTGGTCGCGCCGTCCTTAACGCACGTCGCGGCAAAGGCCGTAAGCGCCTAGCCGTCTAATCATCGAGCCTAGGCTGGCCTATATTTAGGGTAGACGACACATGCGTACGCCCTTTCCAGCCACCACTCGACTGACCCGCCCCTCCGAATTTGTGTCGGCCCTAAAAGGCCGTCGCATTGCTAGAGGGGCTTTGTTCGTTGTTAATACTCCACGCACTCGCTCTACTTCCGAAGCCGGCTCTTCTGCACGCTTAGGGCTGATTATACCCAAACGCTTTGCCTCACGGGCGGTCACGCGCAACACCATCAAGCGCGTAATCCGCGAAAGCTTCCGACACCTTCGGCACCAGCTGCCAGCTCGCGACTATGTATTTCGCTTGCACAGCAAAGCCCCCGAGGTGTCGCTCACCCAGCTCAAAAAGCAGGTGCGTCTAGAGGCCGACGAGCTGTTTAAACGAGTACAACAATGATCAAACGCCTACTGATTGCTCCGATACGATTTTATCAGTTGGCAATCAGTCCTTGGTTAGGGAAAAGCTGCCGTTATACCCCCACCTGCTCCGCCTATACCATTCAGGCAATTGAGCAACATGGTGGCCTAAAAGGGCTGTGGCTAGGTATAAAACGGATTGCCCGCTGTCACCCTTGGGGCGGCAGCGGACAGGACCCCGTGCCACCGAATCGCAAACACGACGAGCTGCATTAAATCAGTCGTGGTTAGCGCTCAGCTTTGCTCGATCAGCGCTCTGTGTCTTTTAGAGCGCTACCGCACGACTCATCTACTAAGATGTTTTTGCATCCATCGCCAGTTTAGGGGCGAGGTGCGTTAAACTGCTAAGCTTTCGCTTCGCTTCAATTATGTAAAACACAGGCGCTATGGATATTCGACGCACCCTTCTCTGGATGATCTTTTCCTTTTCGCTCCTGCTGTTGTGGAATAACTGGCAGCAGTACAATGGCAATCCGTCTATGTTTGCCGCTGCAGCACCAGAAAACTCCACTCAAACAGCAGAGACGCAAGCCACGGAAACCGATCCTGCAGCTTCTCGCAATGTACCGACCGGCGTAGCCGATGCGAGCAGCCCCACGCTCCCTTCCTCCTCCAACTCGAGCCTCGTACCCGAAGCCGAAATTGTTCACGTTGAAACCAACGTCTACAAGCTAAGCTTTGATACCGTGGGCGCTCAGTTGGTCAAGGCCGAGCTACTCAAATTCGACGAACCCGGCAAGCCCGGCGAACCCATGGTGCTGTTGGACGATTCCGCCAACTCGGTCTACACCGTACAAACCGGTATCGTTGGCAATGCAGGGCAGCAATTCCCCACCCATCTCACGCCATTCAAGCTGGTTTCCACACAAACTACGGCGACCGATCAGCCGTTGAATGTGGTGTTTGAAGCCGAGTCCGACGGGGTCAAGGTCACGAAAACCTACACCTTGCAACCAGATAGCTACGATATTCATGTGGACCACGTCATTGAAAACCTCAGTGACACGACCGTTCAACCCTCGTTGTATTTACAAATTCAACGTGATGGCAACAACCCACCAGACTCCTCACGCCTGTATCGTACCTTTACCGGCCCCGTGGTGTATTCCGAAGGCGGCAAGTTCCAAAAAGTGTCGTTCTCGGACATTGAAAAGAATAAGAGCAACTACGTCCAACACGCCAACAACGGCTGGATTGGCATGGTGCAGCATTACTTTGCTACCGCTTGGGTTCCCCCCCAAGGTGTCGAGCGCAACAATGAAATCTTGCGCGCCGGTGAAAACCTATACCTAATTCGCAGCATTGAAAGTGTAGGCAGCATCGAGCCACAGCAGAGCGCATCGGTGGCCGCACAGCTGTGGGTCGGCCCCCAAGACCAAAAAGCCATGAGCGCCGTTGCGCCAGGCTTAGACTTGGTGGTGGATTACGGCTGGTTGACCATTTTATCTAAGCCTTTGTACGCCATCCTAGCGTGGTTGCATGGCATTTTAGGTAACTGGGGCTGGGCCATTGTGGTCTTAACCTTGCTAATCAAGATCGTTTTCTACCCGCTATCGGCCGCCAGCTACCGCTCCATGGCCAAGATGAAGCAAGTCGCCCCCCGTATGCAAGCCTTACGCGAAAAATACGGTGACGACAAAGCCAAGCTCAACGCGGCCATGATGGAAATGTACCGCAACGAGAAAATCAACCCCGTAGGCGGTTGCTTGCCTATGCTGGTACAGATCCCCGTCTTTATTGCGCTGTACTGGGTGCTTTTGGGTAGCGTAGAAATGCGTGGTGCGCCGTGGATTCTGTGGATCCATGACTTGGCCGCTCGTGACCCTTATATGATTTTGCCTGCGGTAATGATGGGTACCATGTTCTTGCAAATGAAGCTGAACCCCACCCCACCTGATCCGATGCAAGCACGCATGATGATGCTTATGCCGCTGATATTTGGGGGGATGATGTTCTTCTTCCCCGCCGGGTTGGTCTTGTACTGGTGCGTCAACAATATCTTGTCGATTGCCCAACAGCAGTTAATTAATCACCGCATCAATCGCGACGCCAAAGCCAAAGCCATCGGCTAAACTAGGCGCGTGCGCGGCACACAGCACTCAAGGCCACCACGCATATTGTGGTGGCCTTTTTAGTCTCTAATAGGGTGAATATTTCGTATGGTGAGTTTTACTTCTGATCCCATTGTCGCCATTGCCACCGCCCCCGGTCGGGGCGGCATCGGTGTGGTGCGCGTTTCGGGCAAAGACCTCTCTCAGTTTGTGCAGGCGTTTTTCCAGCGCGACTTGCACCCTCGCCATGCGCATTATTTACCTTTCAAAGATCAGCATGGTACGGCCATTGATGAAGGCATAGCCTTGTACTTTAAGGCTCCTCACTCGTACACCGGCGAAGACGTCCTAGAGCTACAAGGCCACGGTGGCCCAGCAGTATTGCGTCGAGTGCTCGAACGCTGCTTGGAAGTAGGGCGTGATCAAGGCCTACGCTTAGCGCAAGCGGGGGAGTTCACCCAACGCGCCTTTTTAAATGACCGCATGGACTTAGCCCAAGCCGAAGCCGTAGCCGACCTGATTGAAGCGTCCTCTACCGCAGCCGCCAAAAGCGCCATGGCCTCATTGTCGGGAGCGTTTTCTCAGCAGGTCAACGACTTGGCCGATGCAATTATTCACCTGCGCATGCTGGTGGAAGCCACCTTGGATTTCCCCGAAGAAGAAATTGATTTTCTAGAAAAATACCAAGCCGCCGAGCAGTTAGCAGCATTGGAAGCTCAGCTACAAACTCTATTGCGCCACGCCCGCCAAGGGCAAGTGCTGCGGGACGGCTTGCAAGTGGTCTTGGCGGGGCAACCGAATGTGGGGAAATCCAGTCTACTGAACGCCTTAGCGGGGGACGACATCGCCATAGTGACCGATATTGCCGGCACCACGCGCGACCGGGTCACCCAGCTCATTCATCTAGAGGGCGTACCCATTCATATTGTCGACACCGCAGGCTTGCGCGACACCGACGATACTGTAGAAAGTATTGGCATTGCCCGCAGCTGGGCCGAAATTGAAAAAGCCAACGTCATCCTTCACCTCCAAGACGCCACCCAAGGCCACAGCGAGCCCGATGCCGCCATCGTCGCTCGCTTGCCCGCCCACACCCCTCGGCTGACCGTGTATAACAAGGTGGATTTAATCAAGCCTGCCACAACGACAACAGAAATGGAGTCGACATCCAGCGTTTCGAGCACGGCGCACACCACCTTGTATTTATCCGCCAAAACCGGGCAGGGCTTAGAGGAGCTGCGCCAACGCCTACTGGAACTCGCTGGCTGGAACAGCAGCTTGGAATCCCCATGGCTGGCGCGTGAACGCCACCTACGTGCTCTCGAAGCCGCCGCCACCCACCTTGAGCTCGCTGCTGTCCACGCCGCCCAAAGCGATCAAGTTTTGGATTTATTTGCTGAAGAGCTGCGCCTTGCTCACGAGGCCTTAACCTCCATTACGGGCGTGTTCACCAGTGATGATTTGCTGGGGGAGATTTTTTCGAGTTTTTGTATTGGGAAGTAAGCTATTTAAATGACTAAGGGTGAGTTTGGGGCTGACGTTTAAATACCAACCAAGAAGCGATGATCGGGCCTAAAGCCAGTACTCCAAATACTACGGCGGCTGACACACGCGTGCCATTGAGGTTGCTGGGGTCATCAAAGCCCGATAGATTGGCTAGCATTCCTGATAACGCCCCACCCATAGCGAGGGAATACAGTTGTACCGTAATAATAGCGGCTGAGGCTAGGTTTTCTTGGCCTTTAGGGGCGGCATGAAAGACTTCAGTCAATAAATGTGGCCAACACACACCAATTCCACAGCCAATAGCCATCAAGGGCACCAACAACCAATAGGCCCCACCGGGTACTAAAGTTTGTAAATCCATAGGCATCAAGATCGCCAACAACACTAACCCCACGGCGGCCAATATCGGGCCTCCTTTTACAAAAGCTTCGGTGGTTTGGGGCGATTTGCCCGCACTTAAAAAAGAACCAATCGTCCAAGCAAAAGACAGAGAAGCCATAAAGTACCCCCCCCACAGGGGGCTTTGATGGTGGATATGCTGGAGAAAATAGGGGATATACAGCTCAATGGTCACGCCCAAGCTCAGCAGTGCTACACAGCCATACAACACCGCCAAAGGGCTAAAGCGTTTGTATGTCCCACGAGGCAAGATATTCGCTTGGGCAACCCGATCACTACGACCCACTAAAACTGTGAGCACTATCGCCACCAGCACACCCCCTAAATTGATGGCTAGATTATTTTTATACAAGCTGGCCCATGAAATAATCACGACCGATACCGCTAACAAGCTTAATTTGCCAAACGGTATACCGGCATCGTCTTGGGTAGAATGACGTCCTCCTTTAATTTGTGTGAGCACTAAAAACAGTAAGCCCAGCACCGCAGGAATGACGAACCAAAAGGCCAAGCGCCAATGCCCCCCTTCAGCAAACACGCCCCCAATGGTTGGTCCAATGAGCGTGGCGATCCCCCACATGCTTGAAATCAATACCATCGCCTTGGGCCAGAGCACCGAATCAAACACAATCCGTACCGCGGAATAACTCAGTCCCAGCAAAAAGCCGCCCCCTAGGCCTTGCACCGTCCGCCCCAATAGCAGTACTTCCATGCGTGGGGCCATCGCACAGATGGCCGTACCAATCATAAAAATAATCATGGTGACCACAAAAGCGGAACGTAGGCCGAGTGAATGGATCATTTTTGGCGACAACGCGGACCCTAAAATGGAGGCCATGACAAATAAGGTCATATTCCACGCATAAAATTCTAAGCCGCCAATATCCCTCACAATGGAAGGCAAAATGGTGGTAACCAAATACACATTAATGGCGTGAACGGCTACCCCACCGGCTAAAGCAATGGAACGCAAGCCATTACGGCCACTTAAAAGTACCGACCACGAATCATTGGTCGTCTCTACCGCTGCGGTCATAACGATCTCTTGTAATAAAAGGACATTTTTATAAAAAAGACTCTAGTCTTTGATTGTGCATCAGAGAATGGGTCATTAACAGCCGTCTAGACTCATGAGGCTTATCAGTCCCACTGAAGCGACTGCAAAGCGGCTTTAACAAACGAGCCGTGGCTTTTAAGACGACGTGCTTAAGGATGACGCCTTCACTACGGCGAGTCAGTTTGCCGAATCCACTCACTATAGGGTGCATGAGGCGGTATCGCTTGAGCCTTGGCACTAATCGCGGCCTCGTGTTGTCGTACGGTCAAGGGGCGCTCAGGACCGGCCAACGCGCCTAACTTTTGCAGGTAACTAGGTAAGTAACCCGACAGCAGCAGCCGATAGTCTTTGGGTAAGCCCTTCACAATACGACTGGCAAGCTGGTACACAATGGTGGTGCAATTGGCAAAGAGGGTGTGATAAAAACGCGGGTGTTGAGCGGTGTCGTTGGCCAGTTCCACATAGGCAATAAATAAGGATTGAGCAGACTCAAGGGGCATATCAATAGGATAGCGGTAGACCTCTTCGCGCCGGTGATTGGTACGCAAACGAATAATATCGTTTTCATCGGCGGCGATCACACTCATTTCAAAGGACTTAAAAAAGCCGCCAATCGAAGAAAATTTTTGCTGAACTTGGCGGCGAATTTCTACCGACCAGACCACCTGCTGCCCATCGGCAAAACCAAACGACACCAGTGTATGCGCAATCGCAGGCCCCATCCAGTAGGATAAGAACATATCCACAGTTTGTAATTGGCTTAAGTCGTAATGGCGCGTTTCCCATTGAGGGGTCGCCTGATCACGATTGTGCCAAACAAAATTACGCACATGCTCTAAAGTGACGTGATTACCGTTGACTTGCCCGGTGGTGGTGTACTGCACATCAGCGGCCCAGTCTTTATCCCCCGTGGGCTGGATGGTAAACCACCAACCTAGCAACGCGATATTCAGTAGACCAAAGGCCAGCAAGCGCCCGCTATGGTGCCCGGCAACCCAGCTGTACAGCAAAAAAAGGCTAAGCAGCACATAGCTGGCAATGACCAAGCCACGTACCCATACGGAGGCCTGGACTTGATAAAACAGCGCCAAGCTGCCCCATATGGTGAAACAAAGCAAAAAAAACGCTAAACCATATCGCCAACCCATGCCCGGCCTCCAACGGCTAATTAAGGCAAACTCAATGCACTACCCATCGCTTCACCCATGCAAATGCCCCGCTCAGCCACCCAATCTGGGTGCCATTGATAGGTATTCTCAGGAAACAACAGCACCACCGTGGAACCAAGTAGAAATCGGCCCATTTCTTCGCCCTGTTTGAGGGCTACTGCCCCTTTAGCGTACTCCCAACGCGTAACGGCAGGACGGCGAGGGGGGTTAATCTGCCCATGCCACACGGTAGTCATACTGCCTACAATAGTGGCTCCAACCAAGACCAATACAAAGGGGCCGCGAGCCGAATCAAACACGCACACCACCCGCTCATTACGAGCAAACAGGCCCGGTACCCCACGTGCGGTGGTAGGGTTCACAGAAAACAGATCCCCTGGGACATAAATCATTTGCCGCAGCTCACCGTCGCAAGGCATATGAATACGATGGTAGTCTTTGGGGCTTAAATACAAGGTAGCAAAAATACCGTCTTGAAATTGCGCCGCAAGCCGCGCATCGCCACCTACCAAAGTAGTGGTGCTGTACTGGTGCCCTTTGGCTTGGAAAATTTGATCCTGAGCTATCGCACCCAATTGACTGATGGCGCCATCCACAGGCGAGATTAACTCAGCATTTGCCAGAGGACGCGCATCGGGTTTCAGCGCACGAGCAAAAAACTCATTAAAGGTAGCGTAACTAGTGGGATCAGGATTCAACGCCTCGGCCATATTGACCTGATAACGCTTAATAAACCAATTGATGGCTGCTGTGGTCAGTCGCCCCCCTTGGTGAGCGGCCAGCTTGCCAAGAGTTTCAGTGAGTAAGCGTTTAGGAAAAAGATACTGAGGAAAAACCGCAAGACGGGGAGACATAAGTTACTTGATACCTGTAAACAGCACGGCCAAAAGTGCCATCATAGCCTAATTGAAATCTTCATCGCGCTAAACGGTTAGAGCACACGCCCTAAGCAGCTTGGGAATTAAAGAATTTCAATACGGTTGCGGCCCAATTCTTTGGCTTGGTATAAAGCACGGTCCGCACGGCTGAGGCTTTGTGCGTAGTCGGGATGCCCATCGTATAAGGTCAGCCCCATACTGGCTGTGAGTTGAATCTGTTCGTTGCCACTTACTTTGAAGGGCTCACGACGGATCAGCTCTTGTAATGCAGTGGCAATCCGCAAAGCACTGTCACGGGTTACATCCACCAACAGCACCATAAACTCTTCGCCTCCTAAGCGAAATACATAGTCGCCAGCTCGACAGAAGCCATTTAGCAACTCGCCCATTTGGCGTAATACCGCATCGCCGCCTTCGTGGCCAAAGCGATCATTCACTTGTTTAAAATAATCCAAATCAATGGCGAGTAACGCAAAGCTGATGCCTCGATTGCGCGCATAGGCAACTTCCTTACCTAAAATAACGGGGAGATACTTACGCCCAAGTAAATGAGTTAAGGCATCTCGGCCTGACTCCAGCTCGTTACGCTGATCAAACAGCTCATCCATATTCATTTGAATAAGGCGCACCAATGTACGTAAACGCCTTAGGGTGCCCAACTGGTTCGCGTTATCATTGAAAAAATCCGGCAAAACCTCGTTGTCTAGTTCGTCCAGCGTTTGTTGGATAATTTGGATATCGCGATTGCCTTGAAATGCATACGCGCCTTTATGGGCAAACCATAAACCAAAGTCAGAATCGTTGGCGCGGGGCAGGGCAGAGAGATCGGCACGTGAGGCCAGCTCGAACATAATCTGATTCTCCCAATCCAATAACGCCGCACGCTGGCGGCCCCGTTCGGCAGCAGTATTGTGTACTGCGGCAAACACTCGATAGGATTCTTCTGAGCGTGACTTGCGATCGTAGGAAACAGAATACGCGCGGCTCATAAACTCCATAGCAATGTCGATAGTCTCGTGGACATAACACAGAGCGATGGCGCGTTCGGCTGCCCCTAAAGCCGTTTGCGTTTCTAAAAGCTTACTAATCCTCAACTTAAGATAGCGTGCTCCCATCAACACTAAGTGTAGAGGTAAATCAATCCGTGCATGAACTTGACCCACATGATGTTGCAACTCGACCAGCGCACGAAAATCGCTGCTTTCTTGGATAGAAAACAGCTCATGCAGCCATCGCGCCATAGAGGCGCTTAAGCGGTTGTGTACCACCTCATGGCTCAGAAAAGTACGGCCCGCTTTGTCTTGCATCATACGGGCATAGAAGTAGGCTGCTAAGGCGTGTTTTTCATCTTCGACTAAGCGCTCTACCACCAATCGCAAGTCGGAGGGGTAGGCCGCCAAAGACGTGCGCCAGCTGTCAGCGAGCTCAATAACTAAAGCTTTTTCAGGCATGGGTCCACAACATTTAATAAGTACTTCCTGATAATTCTAATCCAGACTGCCAGCCTTCACAGGATTTTTAAGCTGTGGGTAACCATTGGTGCAGTCAATCGTTTCATGTAAGGTGAGCCGCACTTATCTTGTGGGAGTGGTTAGGCTGTGAATAACCAGTCCAACCTTACTGCCTCCACGAAAAGATAAAGGTAAAAAGTTATCCTGTGCTTATACACAACTTATACACGAACCCTTCCACAGAATAAGCTGTTGATAAGTCCTATTTTTTATAACTTGTGCACAAGTTAAACTTGCCAAGGCAAACCAGACGCGTAAACTAGTTGTATTGTAGCTATTTTCTTCGATAGCTATGCCTCGAATCCGTGCGGATCTTTCTTATGACGCCAGCAACGCGGGCATCATTGTGTACTCTCTTACTCCTCCGTTATGAACGCGGCCTTTACGTCTTGGCAAGCCGAGCTGGCTTTGCAATTTTCTCGCCCCACTGCACAACGCAGTGTGTTGTCACGTCGTCATCACCAAGGTCCGTTACTCATTCAAAAGGCGCTCTATCCCGAAGGGCCGAGTATTTGCCATGTGACGCTTTTACACCCCCCCTCAGGCATTGCGGGGGGCGACGAATTGCACATTGATATTCAGTTGCATGAGGGGGCGCATGCGGTACTCGCTAATACTGGGGCGACACGTTGGTACAAAGCCAATGGTCAACGCGCCAGCCAGCATATTCACCTACAGGCAGCCTCTCAGAGCACCCTTGAATGGTTACCTTGTGAAAATTTATTATTTGAGCAAGCCAACGCTTACAGCACCACACATTTGCACCTGACGTCGGGCGCGCGCAGTATAGGCTGGGAGTATTTCCAGTTAGGCAGCGTTTTACAAGACGGCAATTGGCTAGAAGGTCAGTTCTATAGCCAATTGGAGGTACAAATTGATGGGCAGTTGTTTTGGTTGGACCAAGCCGATTTCGACGCCCAAGACCCCATTCGCTTTAGCAGTAATGGGCTGCACCATTTTCCTATGCACGGCACGTTATGGGCCTATGGGCCACCTTTAAGCGCTGACGATTACGAGCAATTTGCTCAAAGCTTACCGTGGAAAGCTGTGCTGCAAGCAGGCGTTACCCAATTGGTCGTTGATCCCCAACAAAGCCTGTATGTGGTGCGTGTACTGGCGAATCACGCCGAAGACGTTAAAGCTTTATTTATCCAACTGTGGCGCTGGCTGCGCCCCAGAATATTAAATACGCCTGCACAAGATTTACGCTTGTGGGCCACCTGATTTTATTTTAGGACGACACACATGGAGTTAACGCCACGCGAACGTGACAAGCTTTTGATCTTTACCGCGGCCTTAGTGGCCGAGCGTCGTAAGGCACGAGGTCTCAAACTCAACTACCCCGAAGCGGTGGCTTATATTACTGCCGCACTATTAGAAGGGGCACGCGATGGGCGCACCGTGGCTGAGCTCATGAATGACGGCACACAAATTCTCACGCGTGATGACGTAATGGAAGGCGTACCCGAAATGATCCCAGATATCCAAGTCGAGGCCACCTTTCCCGATGGCACTAAGCTCGTCACGGTACACCATCCTATTCCTTAATTGCTTTCTTATACTGGTAGACAGCGTATGATTCCTGGCGAAATTTTTGCGGAAACGGGCGACTTAACCCTTAATGCTCATCGCGAGCGATTAGAGTTAACTGTGATCAATACAGGAGATCGTCCTATTCAAGTGGGCTCCCATTATCATTTTGCTGAAGCCAACCGTGCTTTAGAGTTTGATCGTGAGGCCGCCTTGGGCTTTCGTTTGGATATTCCCGCAGGCAATGCGATTCGTTTTGAACCGGGCCAGCGTCGAACCATACAGTTAATTACTGTGGCTGGGGAACGAAAAATCTTTGGCTTTCATGGCCGTGTCATGGGGGCACTATAAATGGTTACGCTTTCTCGACAAGCTTATACCGAGCTGTATGGCCCCACCTTTGCCCACGGAAAAGGTGATCGTATACGCTTAGCCGATACCGACTTGATTGCGGAGGTTGAGTTCGACCACACCACCCATGGTGAGGAGGTCAAATTCGGTGGCGGCAAGGTCATTCGCGATGGCATGGGTCAAAGCATGCGCTTGGCGGCCGAAGTGGCCGATACCGTCATTACCAACGCGCTCATTGTTGATGCGGTCAGTGGCATTATTAAAGCCGATGTAGGAATTAAAAACGGTTACATCAGTGGCATTGGCAAAGCAGGCAACCCCGATATCCAGCCCAATGTAACCATCATTATTGGTGCCAGCACCGAAATCATCGCTGGAGAAGGCTTAATCCTTACCGCTGGCGCCTTGGATACACACATCCATTTTATCTGTCCTCAGCAAGCCGACGAGGCACTCGCCACCGGCACCACCACCTTGATTGGAGGAGGGACGGGTCCTGCTACGGGCACCTTAGCCACCACCTCTACCCCTGGCGCGTGGCATATTGAGCATATGTTGCGCGCGCTCGACACCGTGCCCCTTAATATTGGTTTATTTGGCAAAGGCAGCTCCAGCTCGCACGAAGCCTTACGCGAGCAAGTCCGTGCAGGCGCGATGGGTTTAAAAATTCACGAAGACTGGGCCAGTACCCCACAAGCCATTCGTACCTGTTTGGATGTGGCCGATGAGTTGGATGTACAGGTCGCCATCCACAGCGACACCTTAAACGAAGGCGGTTTTGTCGAGGATACCTTCAAAGCGTTTGAAGGGCGTACCATTCACTCATTTCATACCGAGGGCGCTGGGGGCGGCCACGCTCCCGATATTATCGTAGCCGCGGGTATGCCCAATGTGTTACCCGCTTCCACCAATCCCACGATGCCTTATACCGTCAACACCATTGACGAGCATCTCGACATGGTGATGGTCTGCCATCATCTTAATCCCGCCATTGCTGAAGATTTAGCCTTTGCGGAAAGCCGCATTCGTCGAGAAACCATCGCTGCGGAAGACGTGCTCCATGACTTAGGGGCGTTTTCTATTATGAGCTCGGACTCGCAAGCCATGGGACGAGTGGGTGAAATTGTACTGCGCACGTGGCAAACCGCTGACAAAATGAAAAAGCAACGCGGCCCCCTTAAAGAAGACACCACCCGCAACGACAACGAACGTATTAAGCGCTTCATTGCTAAATACACCATTAACCCAGCGATTGCGCATGGGGTCAGTCATGTGGTGGGCTCAATTGAAGTAGGCAAGCTGGCCGATTTAGTGCTCTGGAAGCCCGCTTTTTTTGGTGTCAAAACCAATCTTGTTCTGAAAGGCGGCATGATCGCTTTAGCCAGCTTAGGTGATCCTGGTGCGTCCATTTCCACTCCTCAGCCAGTGTATAACCGCCCTATGTTTGGCTCCATGGGCTCTGCCATCAAAACCTCTCTAAATTTTGTGTCGAAAATTGCTGTGGAGCAGGGCAGTTTGCAGCACTTAGACTTAGTGAAGCCGTTAGTTGCAGTAAAAAATTGTCGAAACATTGGTAAGCAAGACATGGTACGCAACAACTGGCTGCCTCGTATTACGGTCGATCCACAAACCTACCAAGTGATGGCCGACGACGAGTTACTCACATGTGAACCCGCCAAAGAGCTCGCTATGGCACAACGATATTTTCTTTTCTAGAGGCTTTATGCGAATTTTTCAGACCCAACTTACAGCCGATCAGGTTGATACCAGCCAACGCCATAATGCGCCTGTCGTTACCCTTAGCTTTGAAGACCGTCGGCGTGCGCGTCAACGCGTCCAACTGAACACTGGTGAAGAGGTGGGGATTGTGCTGCAAACTGGGCACAGCCTCAACGATGGCGACTGGCTACAAGATAACAACGGCCAACTCATTATGGTGCGTGCTGCACAAGAAACCATATTGCGTGTGACTAGCCCCTCTAGCCACCAACTGATGCGAGCTGCCTACCATCTAGGTAATCGGCATGTCACTTTAGAAGTCGCCCCAAATTATTTGCAATTGGAATACGACCCTGTATTGGTAGATATGCTCAAACAGCTTGGAATGCTCCACGTGGAACAAGTGCAAGCCGCTTTCCAACCAGAAACTGGCGCCTACGGGGGCGGGCACAAGCATGGTCATGACGAAAGCTTTGACGAAGACTACGCCTTAGCCCAAGCAGCGTATGCTGCGCATGATTCGCATTCTCACGAACATTCGCAACAGTCTTTACAGCAACCTTCTCATACCTCTGCTCCCCAACAGGGGGCGTCTGAAGAGGCCAAATCGGCCCCCCAACCGTCAGGCACGAATACGCCCTAGTCAATGGTTTTAAATTAATTTCCCATGCAGCTGAATCCATCCCAACTGAGCGCCGTTTTACATTTATCGTCTTCGGTACTGCCGATTGGCGGCTACAGCTATTCTCAAGCCTTGGAAGGTGC
>DWUQ01000114.1 GCA_019120675.1 Candidatus Paenalcaligenes intestinipullorum
TTTGCGTTTTGGTGAGCCTAAGCACTTACACCCTGAAAAAATCACCCCGCGGTCGCAACAACGTATAGAGATGCTGTTGGCGCGTCCCGATGCGGTAGGGGAGTTTTCCCAAGAGCAATTTGAGCTTAGTCCCCAAAGTTGGCAGTTGGAGCAAGGCGAATATCGGTTAGAGCTGGAAGCGGAGCCGTTTGCCTTGCAACTCTATAAGGGTGAGGATTGTTTGGTGCGTTTGGCGCCCCAAGGGCTCGCTAGTCCCCAATCCAATGCGGAAGCCGTTTGGCACATGGCCTTTGCCTTGCAGGAGCAGGATGCGCTTTATGGTCTAGGTGATGCGTTCACCCTCAACCGTCGCGGTTGTGCGCTGCGTTCTAGCCAGCTTCAGGATCGCGTCCTGCCACTGTTATGGAGTACCCAAGGCTGGGGTATTTATATCAATACTTTACAGCCCGTCACGCATGATGTGGCCGCTACTGACTCGAACATCTATACAGCAACATTGGCTGATCCGGTTTTGGATGTGTTTTTGTTTGCTGGAGCGCCTACGGAAATTCTTAATCAGTACACCGCATTGACCGGACGCGCTGGGCAGCCAGGCGTCTGGCCTATGGGCGTATGGCTGGATCAGGCCGCAGGCCAAAGCCTCGAAGAAAGCCTCGCCGATGTCGAGGCGCTGCGGACACTTGGCGTGGGGCTTGATGCCCTAGCGTTGGCCGCGCCAGCGGCCTATGGTTTTAGTAGTGATCGGCCGTTATTTGAGTGGGAAGCCGCTCGTATCCCCGATTTCCGAGAAACCATCCCCCATATTCATGCCTCAAATGTGCAGTTCGCCAGTCATAGCTTTCCAGGCGTATTGGTGGGCACCCCCTTGTTTGATGAATGGGAAGACCGTGGCTGGTTACTCACCGATGACGAAACTGGCTATGGCTACGAGTTTCCTGGCAATGAGGTCACAGGCGGTCAAGCCTATGGCTTATTAGATTTAACGCACCGTGATGCCTTTAAGCTTTGGTCCGAGCGCCAACGACAAAGTTTCGACGAAGGCTTAGGCGCACCCATATGCTCCGTGGCGTACGATTTTCCTGACACCGTGACCGCTCGCAGTGGCGAGTCTGGCGAGCAACTCCGTATTCTGTACCCCATCTTGGCACGGCAGGCCTTGTTTGATGCCTTTGCGGGCCACAAGACTCCCCAAGAGGGAGTGGTGCTGTCGTCCGATGTATTTCCTGGGGCGCAGCGCTATGCGTTGCAATTAGGGCCAGAGGTCAGCAATGATTGGGCGGGTATGGAGCACAGCTTGCGCAGTGCTTTAGCCCTAGGCAATAGCGGCATCACCGCTCAAACGCACCGTTTGGGCAACGCCAATGCACCCACCGACACCATGACGCCCGAATTATTTATTCGTTGGCTGGCGATGGGCGTGTTTTCCGCTAACTTCAGCTTTCAAGGTGCAGCGGTTCTGCTGCCTACCGCTTTTGATGCCGACACCCAAGCCTTGGCTCAGCATTGGTTGCGCTGGCGCTACCGTTTAGTGCCTTACATCTTGGGGATTATCGAAGAGTCGGTACGCTGTGGCTTACCTGTCCAGCGCTCGATGGCTTTAGAGTTCCCTCACGATCCCGTTGCTCAGCAGCATGAAAACCAATATATGTTGGGGTCGGCCCTATTAGTGGTGCCTTTCTTGCGGCCAGGCGATGAAATCGAAGTGTATTTGCCGGCTGGGCATGCTTGGTGGGATCTCAGCACAGGTTGGCGCTATGAGGGCGGCACCACTTGGACGGTCAAAGCTGGCTTGGATCGTTTGCCTGTATTTGGCCGCGAAGGTCATATGCTGTGCTTAGGCCCCGAGGTCGCGAACACCACTGAGTTTAATTCCGCTCGTTTGCTCGAAGAAGTCTGGATGTTTGGTATGCCGGAGCATAGCCCTGAGGTCATGCGCAACAAAATCCGCGTTATGCAAATGCAGGGCTCCAGCTACATCAAAGGCTTGGAGGGGCTAAAAATCTTACCCTCTGAGGGCTTGGAGGTGAAGCGTCGCGGGGCTGAGGTGCGTATTTCCCGAGCACGCTAAATTAAAGGGGTTGATTATTTATTCAATACGAGTAAAATTCACCCCTTGAATCAGCGTCGTGGTGAACGCCATAACGCTGGAGCACTAAGTTTTTTAATTTTTTGTTAAAATAGCTTGACAGTGTTTCTTAACTGGTTCATAATTTAAATCTTCATCGGATGGGTCGTTAGCTCAGTCGGTAGAGCAGCGGACTTTTAATCCGTTGGTCGCGCGTTCGAGTCGCGCACGACCCACCATCTATGAAGCAAGTCAAAGGCTGCCTACAGGGCGGCCTTTTTCTTTTTCATCTTTGTATATCGCTAATTCCTCTTTAAATCTGTCCAAAGCCTTGCAGTAGCCATGGTACAGTTAAGTGTTTTTTATCGGCACACGCTCGTGTGTCAGGGCGATTTACCGAAGGTTTCACACCCTTGATTAAGCTTGAACATATCGAAAAGCGCTATGCCAGCGCCAACAAAGAGGTGCTTGCGCTGCAAGGCATCAATTTGCATATCGCAAAGGGCGAAGTCTTTGGCATTATTGGCCGTTCTGGAGCAGGCAAAAGCACACTAATCCGTATGCTTAATCTCTTAGAACGCCCCAGCAGCGGTACGGTCACCGTCGACGGCCAAGCGATTTCTAATTTATCATCATCGGCACTGCGTCAAGTTCGTCAAAAAATTGGCATGGTGTTTCAGCACTTTAACTTGCTCAATGCGCGTACAGTATTGGAAAACGTGTGTTTCCCGTTGCGCTTAGCAGGCTTATCCAAAGCCGCCCAGCAGGCACGAGCCCAAGAGGTTTTGAGTCTAGTCGGCTTAGAGGAACACACCCACAAGTACCCTAGGCAATTATCCGGTGGGCAGCGTCAGCGTGTGGGGATTGCGCGGGCCTTGGCGAATCATCCGGGCTTATTGCTGTGCGATGAGGCCACCTCGGCATTGGATCCCGAGACCACGCAGTCTATTTTGCGTTTATTGTTGGATATTAACCAAAGCTTAGGTCTCACCATCGTCCTCATTACCCACAGCATGGATGTGATTCGTCAAGTGTGTGATCGGGTGGCGGTGATTGATGAGGGGCGAGTAGTCGAGCAGGGTGAAGTGGTTGAGGTCTTTTTGCATCCCCAACACGAGGTCACCCGTAGCTTACTCGAAGAAACCGGCAACGAGTCCGAGGACTGGCGCAGCCTCGCTACAGGCATACAGGGGTGTATTTTGCGCTTAAGTTTCCGTGGCGACACCACAGCACAGCCTATACTCAGTCGGGTTAGCCGCGAACTCAATGTGGAAGTCAGTATTTTGCAAGGCACCGTCAGTCGTATCAAAGACACCCCTTATGGCCAATTGATCGTTGCCATCCAAGGGGAAAGCACCGAGCTTGCCCGTCTTACTGGCATACTGGATGAGCTGGGGGTTCAAGCTGAGGAGTTGCAGTCATGAATTGGGCCAATGTCGATTGGGGCGCCATTGGTATCGCCACCATTGAAACTTTGCAAATGACCGGCTTTTCTTTACTTTTTACAGTACTGATTGGCTTGCCATTGGGGATTATTCTTTTTCTAACGGGACCCAATCAGCTCTTGCAGCACGGTAGTCTTTATCAGGGCCTATCGTTAGTCGTAAACGTGCTACGCTCCATGCCGTTTATTATCTTGCTTATTGTCATGATCCCCCTAACTCGGCAGTTAACGGGCACCTCGCTGGGCGTGGCTGGGACGATTCCCCCCTTAGTAGCCAGCGCGGCTCCGTTTTTTGCGCGTTTAGTGGAAAACGTGTTCAAAGAGCTGGACCCTGGTGCTTCTGAAGCCTGTGAAGCCATGGGGGCGAATGCGGGGCAAACGGTGTTTTTAGCACTCCTGCCCGAAGCCAAAACTGGTTTAATCGCGGCTATGGTGGTTACTGCGATTATGTTAGTGGGCTATTCCGCCATGACAGGCGCCGTTGGCGGTGGCGGTTTAGGGGATTTGGCCATTCGTTTTGGTTATCAGCGGTATCGCACCGAAGTCATGCTGATTACGGTGGTGATATTGATTGTGTTGGTGCAGTTAATCCAGTGGCTTGGCGATTACTGGATTATGCGGATTAATCGTCGTATTTCTTAATATCCTGTTATATGGAGTTGTCTATGTTACGAAACCTTCTTTCGGCCGCGGTATTGAGCGCGTTAAGTCTAGGTGTTACTGCTGCTCATGCTGGCCCCTTAAGTGTGGCGGCCACACCTGTGCCTCATGCGGAAATTCTTGAGTTTGTAAAACCCCAACTGGCCAAAGACGGCGTGGACTTGGACATCAAAGTCTTTACCGACTACGTGCAGCCCAACCAGCAAGTGGCCGATGGCGCATTGGATGCCAACTTCTTTCAGCACAAGCCCTACTTGGATTCCTTTAACACTGAGCACAAAACCGATCTCGTCTCGATTGGCGTGGTTCACGTTGAGCCGTTTGGTGCCTATTCCTCTAAAATCAAAGCGGTGGATGAGCTTAAAGAAGGCGCTTTGATTGCTATCCCCAATGACCCCTCAAACGGGGCGCGCGCCTTGTTGTTGCTCCAAGAGGAAGGTCTGATCACGTTAAAAGACCCAGACGATATTTTAGCCACCGCACGTGATATTGCTGAAAATCCTAAAAAGCTGAAATTCAAAGAAATCGAAGCCGCTACGTTGCCACGCGTATTGGCCGATGTGGATCTCGCTTTGATTAATACCAATTATGCCTTAGAGGCCGGCTTAAACCCCGAAAAGGATGCCCTGTTTATCGAAGGCGCGGAGTCCCCATACGCGAACTTAGTGGCCGTAAAAGCGGGTAATGAAAAAAGCGAAGACGTACAAAAGCTGTTAGAGGCCTTACACAGCGATGCGGTACGCGACTACATCAATACCCAGTACAAAGGCGCGATTGTGCCCGCTTTCTAAATCTAAAAGGCTGTAGACAGTAAAAGGCCAGTGGAAGCTGGCCTTTTTTGTGTGCAATCTTAACGAACATTTAGAGTACGATTAGCCTGGGCGCGAGGGTTGTCTTGCTCAAAAACCTGCACCGTAACCTGACGAGGCGTCATGCCATTTGGGAGATCAAACTCCTCAATCAGCTGCACATAGCGATCAAGTTTGATGGGGATGGGATCGAGGTCCACATAACCGGTTTTACCATTTGGGTAGCGGCCCATAACGGTGAGTTTGATTTCACCAATAAAGGGGGTGTCAGCTTTGTCAGCGTCTTGCATGATGAGCAACTCTTGCTGGAGCTTGCCGTCTACAACGCTGTACTTGGCGGCATTAATGCTGGGGCTGGTACCACGGGGGTCGGGTGCGACCGCATTCATAAAGGTATTGAGCTCAGAGCGCAGTTGTTGCACGATTTGATCGTGGTTTTCTAGGCGATCGGTCTGGCTTGTTAGCTGGGTTTCGTAACGCTCGACTTCTTTTTCGAGCTCGGCCACGCGGGCTTGTAAGCGGTGGTTTTCTGAGTTGGCGCTATTTAAATCAAAGCCTAGCTTTTCGGATTGGGCGACGGTGAGGCGTGTTGGGCCATAGCTGGTTTGGACAAACAGCAAGCCTCCTACACCCAGTACAGCACCCGTAATCATTAATACCAACCAACGGGGAATGCGACGTTTGCGACGCGAGTAAGAATAAGGGGTGGGCTTAAAGGCGGTGCGTTTGGATCCAAGCATGAGGGTATCGTCGAAGAGAGGTGAAACAGAGCGTCGCCGCTATAAAAGCATTAAAGAATAGCGTGCTTTGAAAAGCAAGAGTAGCAGCTTTGTAAACTGTTGCCCATAGTAGGGTTTAGACACGCCTTGGTGAGTCTGCCTGAGCCAGCTGAGTATTGATCGCTGCGAGGCGTTCTGGTGTGCCAATATCGTGCCAAGCGCCAGTGTAAATCTCCCCTAACACTTTTTGTTGAGCGATCGCAGCATGCAGTAGCGGGGCTAAAGCCGCGGGTTCATCCACTGTCAGTTCAGCCACCAGCTCGGGCCTAAAGCAGGCGATGCCACTATAGGTATACGTAGGCTGACCATTTGTACCTGCCGGAAGCACCACACCATTGTCATGAATTGAAAAATCACCTTGGGGGTGCTGGGGGGGATTTGGCACGAGCCACAAATAAGCCAACGCATCAGGGTGATCTTGCAGCATCTGGTAAGCGGCCTGAGCCCGTTCGGGTGACCAGTCTGTATACACATCCCCATTGATGACTAAAAAAGGCTCGTCCCCTAATAAGGGCAGGGCAGCGCGGAGCCCACCTGCGGTCTCAAGGGCTTCCTTCTCAGCGCTATAATGAAGGTCTAGCCCATAACGGCTGCCATCGCCAAGGGTGGCGGGAATTTGCTCTCCCAGCCAAGCGTGATTAATCACTACCTGTGTCAGGCCGCAGGCAGCGAGACGGTATAGGTGGTGCTCAATCAGGCGATGCTCGCCAACACGCAGCAAAGGCTTAGGGGTACAGTCGGTGAGCGGACGCATACGTGCTCCACGCCCCGCGGCAAGAATCATCGCGCGCATTTATAACGTGACCCCCAATACCGTGGTGCGAGATTCCAAGCGATCAAACAGTTTGCGAATCGGGAAGAGCGCCTCGTAGCGGCTCACAACTTGGCGGATGTAGGCGGCCACTCGGGGAATGTGATCCAAATATTGAGGTTTGTGATCTCGCAAGGCCAAGCGTGCAAAGACCCCTAAAATACGCAGATTGCGCTGTACGCTCATCCATTCGTAGGCGCGATGAAAGTCGGCAAAGTTGGTATTCACCGGAAGCTGAGCCGCTTTGGCAGCTTCCCAGTAGCGTATGGCCCAGTCGAGCTGTTGAGCCTCATCCCAGCTATACCGCGCATCCATCACCAGCGAAGCCAAATCGTAGGTAATCGGACCTAAGACGGCGTCCTGATAATCAATAATGCCGGGTTGTAAGCTTGCATCTTGGGGAAGCATTAGGTTAGGGGAGTGATAGTCGCGGTGTACCAGCACTTGCGCGGCTTGTGTGTTATCAGCCACCAGCACGGCAAAGCATTGTTCGAGCTGAGCCTGTTCCGTAGGGGTAAATTCAGTCTGACAGTGTTGGTTCACATACCACGTTTCGAATAAGCCAAGCTCTTCGAGCATTTTAGGCGCATTGTATAGCGGCAAACCCTGTGTATCGGCCTGCTGCAAACGCACTAAACTAAACAAAGCTTGACGGTATAAGCTTTGTACCGTGTCATTATCCAGTCCTTGATGTAAGGCGTGATAGTAATTTAAGTCACCTAAATCGCTGAGCACCAAAAAGCCGAGATCTAAGTTTTGCGCTAGAATCTGTGGCACGTTTAAGCCTTGGTCTGCCAAGCGCTGTGTAATATCGATAAATGCCTCGTTGTTCTCGGTGCTGGGCGGCGCGTCCATTACGATCAACGTGGTGTCGGCGTGTTTCAGTCGATAGTACTGACGAAAGCTGGCGTCGCTTGACGCACGGGTCAACCCCTCCAGCTGTAGCGGGCCATTAATATCTAAGCTGCCTAGCCAGAGCAGCAGTTGTTGGTAGCGAGTTGAAGCCATAGCATCCATAATTTCACGCATTTAAAATTTAAAGACAAATTACACTGCCGCTTTGCGCCAGCTTCTCTATAATAACGGCTCACGGCTTTATGGCAGAATAAGGCCTGTACTTTTTAATGTGATCTTTCCTGAAGGGCGCTTATCCAGTGCGAGCGGTTCAGAATCTTACCTTTTTATTGGCGTTGAGCGCTAGCGTAGGCTTACCTGTGATCAGCCAGCCTGTGTGGGCTGCTGAGCCCTTAACGGCCGACAGCTTGCGGGTGCACACACTCGAAGACGACGACAAAAGCGTCTACTTAATTGGTGACGATATGCAACTCAATGGCGAGCAAGAGCTCGTGATTACGGGTGATGCACAGGTTCGTCGCGTGGATTCCGTCAGCAAAGGCGATGTGATTCGCTATCACGAGAAAAGTGGCCAAGTTAAAGTACGCGGCAATGGTCTGCTGATGCAGCAGGGCAGCATTGTGCGCAGCCCTAGCATTGATTACAACCTCAACTCCGAAGAGGGCGAACTCGATGATCCCCAGTTTTGGTTAACGTGGGGAGCCGCGGGCTACGCCGATCATGGCACGATTTTCAGCAATGAGCATTTGCGCCTCAAGAATATGAGTTACAGCGCCTGCCCTTGCCCAGAGCCATCCTGGTGGATCAAGGCCCCGCGTGTCGATCTATACACCGACCAAAATGAAGGGGTAGCGCGTAATGGGGTGCTGTATTTCAAAGGGGTGCCGTTATTTTACTCTCCGTACTTTTCGTTTCCGTTACGTGAAGAGCGCAAGTCAGGCTTTTTAACGCCGCTATACAGCTATTCCTCAAACGCCAGTTTTGAATTTGCCGCGCCCTATTATTTTAATTTGGCGCCGAATTATGATGCGACTGTAACGCCGCGGTTTTTATCCAAGCGCGGCCTACAGCTAGAGGCCGAAGGGCGCTACTTAGGGCGCAGCTACGAGGGGATTGTTGCGGGTACGTATATTAACAAAGACAAGGTGACCCAAACCAAACGTTGGCTGATCGATGCCCAGCACCGACAAAACCTCGGCAAAGGCTTTGGCTTTTCTTACGCCTATCGCCGTGTATCGGACGACGATTATTTTCGCGATTTCACCACATTAGATTTAGGGGCGTCCACCACCTCCGAGCTCCTGAGCAACGCCACCCTAACGTGGTCGGGCTACAAGTATTTTAATGCTTCGCTTGTGGCGTCGCAGTATCAGGTGCTCCAAGATCCTGGTTCGGGGTATCGCCAAGAGTACAGTCGTATGCCCAGTTTTAGCCTACGCGGGGCGCGTTACAACTGGGCAGGCTTTGATGTGACTTCAGAAAATGAGATCACGCGTTTTTCGGTGCCGTATTATTCGGGGTCGTTAAGAAAGTTTGATGAATATCGCCGTAGTTTCCCAGGTGAAACAGTTCGTAATATGCCAGAGGGTGTACGAGCAAGCTCTTACACAGCCATTAGTTACCCTATGGTGCGTGCGGCGGGCTACATTACCCCCAAAGTTGGTTTACATCTCAGCCATTATGACACCGACTGGAAAGGTTTATCTGGTAATAATCCTCGGCGTGACAATGTCAAAATTCAAAATCGCGTGGTTCCTCTCTACTCTGTGGATTCTGGGCTGTACTTCGAACGTTCGGGCAGCTTGTTTGGGATGCCCACAATGCAAACCTTAGAACCACGCGCCTTTTATCTGTATGTGCCGTATCGCGATCAGCGCCAGCTTCCCTTGTATGACACCAGTGTGGCAACCTTTAATATGAGCCAAGCTTTTAGCGATAATATTTACAGCGGTGGCTGGGACCGCATTGCCAACGCCAATCAGCTCACTTTAGGTTTAACTTCGCGTTGGCTGGATGCGGATACCGGTTTTGAGCGGATGAGCTTATCGGTCGCGCAGCGTTTGTATTTTGATGATCAGCGCGTTTTCCTTTATGACAATCCTAGCGTCGAATACCCCCCTACACGTCGTCGCTCTGACTACTTGTTTGAAGGCCAAGTGGCGCTCACTGATCAGTTCCGTATCAATTTAGGCGGGCAGATTAATCCCGAAACACGTCATCGTAATCGCATGAGCGCTGGCGTGCGTTGGCAGCCCAAGCGCCTTGCCACCATCGCCGCCAATTACCGTTATGAACGCGACCCTCGTTCCTTTGATAGCCCCAACAATATTTATCAGGGTACGCTTGCTGATCGCACAAAAGAACGTGTTTCCCTCACCACCCAGTGGCCGTTGACGCAAAAGCTGTACGCCTTAGGGCGCTTGGACTACTCCCTCCAAGAAAAACGCAGCACCCAAAGTATCTTGGGTATGGAATATAAAGGCGATTGTTGCTGGACCGCACGTGTGGTGGTGCAACGTTATGCGGTATCATCCGAGAAAAGCAATTCCACCGTATTCTTCCAGCTGGAGTTATCCGGCCTAGGCTCCTTGGGCACGGACCCAATGAG
>DWUQ01000115.1 GCA_019120675.1 Candidatus Paenalcaligenes intestinipullorum
GACAATGCCTTCAAGGAAGAAATCCAACAAAAGGCCGAGCTCGTTAGCAATTGGCTAGAAAACATTGCCCAAAGCTACTCCGATGCGGGGCTAAGTGTACGCGGTCGTGGCCTGATTCAAGGTTTGGTTGCTCCAGCGAAGTCGGGTTTAGCAAACAAAATCGCCGCCGAGTGCTTTAAGCGTGGCGTGGTGATTGAAACCTCTGGCGCACACGATGAAGTGCTCAAAATTCTCCCCTCACTAACCATACCCCTCGAGCAGCTCAAGCATGGTCTTGATGTGATCGAAAGCAGTGTGGGCGCAGCGTGGGCTGAAACGCAGCGTCAGAAAAAAGTTTTAAATATTCGTGGAGCCTAATTGTGATTGTTCGTGATGTAAAAGATGTGATTGGTACCGAAGACGAAATCGTTACGGATAACTGGACCAGTCGTCGTGTGTTACTCGCCAAGGACGGAATGGGGTTTTCTTTTCATGAAACCATTATTCAGCCGGGCACAGAAACCCACATTCATTATCAAAACCATCTTGAGGCCGTGTGGTGCGTCGAGGGGGATGGTGAAATCGAAACCATCGCCGATGGCAAAAAATACGCTTTGCACGCAGGCATAGTTTATGCTCTCAACGAAAATGATGAGCATTGGTTGCGAGGTGGCACCAAGCCCTTGCGTGTGATTTGTGTCTTTAATCCGCCCATTACTGGTCGAGAAGTGCATGACGAGGATGGGGTCTATCCTTTAATCACCGAAGAAACTGGAGCATAAACCAACAGGAGAAAGTTATGAATACGGACATCGCTGATTTGTATGTATCCCGTACCGAACGAGGTTCAGCCATTATTGCTCGACAAGAGCCCGTGGTGTACCACCAGGGCAACTATGCTCAGGCATTAAACGAGCAGCAGCTTGAGCGCTATGCGAAAGATGGTTTTTTGGTTATTGAAAACCTTTTTGATGAGCACGAGGTGCAAGAGCTGCTGGCTGAGTTAGAGCGTTTGCGATTGGATCCTGCCCTCAAAGGCATGCCCGAGCTTATTACTGAGCCGGGTGACCAAGACGCCTTACGTTCGTTGTTTCGGGTGCATCAACTCAGCGACCGTATGGCCGAGCTGATACGCGATCCGCGTCTGGTCAACGTCGCGCGTCAAGTGTTGGGCTCCGAAGTGTATGTGCACCAATCACGAGTCAATATGAAGCCCGGTCTCTACGGTAAAGAGTTCTTTTGGCATTCAGATTTTGAAACCTGGCACATCGAAGATGGTATGCCCAACATGCGTGCGGTCAGTTGCTCGCTGTTGCTGACGGACAATAACGAGCACAATGGACCTTTAATGCTGGTACCAGGTTCGCATCGGCAGTTTATTGCATGCGAAGGAGCAACCCCCGACGAGAACTACAAAAGCTCTCTAAAAGTGCAAACCGTAGGCACGCCTGATGAGGTCAGTCTAAAACTGTTAATCGATAATGGTGGCTTGGAGTCCGTGCGTGCTAAGGCGGGCTCAGTGATCTTTTTTGAATGCAATACCATGCATGCCTCCTCAGGTAATTTATCACCTTGGGCACGCTCCAATGTGTTTACTGTATTCAATAGTGTGGAAAACAAGCTCGAAGCGCCACGCAATGGTCTTGCACCACGTCCTGAATACCTTGCCGCACGTCAGCATACCGACACCATCGTACCGGCTACGGAGCTGGAGCCTGATGAGTTATTAATGGTGGGCTAATTCAGTTTGATACGATTGGCAATTCAAGCCATTACTATATGCCGTTAGGCATAAAACCGGACCCCAACAAGCTGGATGGGCATTCAACTTATTGGGGTCAACGTATAGGTAGTTATGAGCTCACAAGCTGGAGTTGGCTTATAAACTGGGCTTCGTTCATGAGTCGAGGTCGATTCACAATGATGCTCAGTTTTTCCTGATTATTGGTGATAAAAAACCCGTAACCTTGCGGAGGTTTTGCGTTGCAAACCTTAGGCTAGTTTTGGTTGGTAGTGGCGTTGTCATCATTACCATTATTAATAAAGCTACTCAAAAACTCCTGGGTACGAAGCTGTTCAGGGTGTGTAAAGATTTGCTCGGGTTCCCCTTCTTCAACGATCTTGCCTTGATCAAAAAAGCAAATGCGGTCTGAGACTTCCTTAGCAAATTGCATCTCGTGTGTCACGAGTAATAGAGTTAGATCGTGCTTGGTGGATAAGCGTTGAATCACGCTCAGCACTTCCCCTACCAACTCGGGGTCAAGCGCCGAAGTCGGCTCGTCAAACAACATAATACGGGGGCGCATGGCCAAAGCTCGGGCAATCGCCACACGTTGCTGCTGCCCACCAGAAAGCTGACTGGGAAACTTATGCGCGTGCTCACTCATGCCTACGAGCTCAAGGTATTCCTCAGCACGTTGTTTGGCCTTGGCCTTGCTCAATCCTAAAACATGAACCGGGGCTTCCGTAATGTTGCGGGTGACCGTCATGTGCGGGAAAAGATTAAACTGCTGGAAGACCATTCCCATTTCTTTACGCATTTCACGTAGGTGTTTCTCGCTGGCAGGGCGCAGCTGATCACCTACCTGCTCATGCCAAAGCGGCCGATCGCCCACCCATATTACCCCATCCTGAATGGTTTCCAAGGTCATTAAAATACGTAAAACGGTCGACTTGCCGGAGCCCGATGGCCCAATAATTGTTACCTTCTCGCCTTGCTTGACGTTAAAGTTCAGCTGATCCAAAACCGTGATGTCACCAAAGCGCTTGGTCACATTTTCAAAACGAATAATATCGCTTGCGGTTGCATCAACGCTTAGTTGTGGATCACTATTGCGTGCAGGTGTGGTAGCAAGTGGGGATGGGGTCGCCTCGGTATCAGAGCGGTCAGCCGGTGGGCTTAAGGCGTCTTGAGCGGCTTCATTTGTCATACTTGCTGTTGTGCTTGGAAGGATAGAGTTTTGGGAAGGCGTAAGAGTAGAGGTAGTCATTTGAGAGGAATTCCATGTTTGGGTAAACGTTCATCCAGCACACGTACGGCCCACGACGCTACTAAAGTCAAAACCAAATACAAAATGCCGACCATAGAAATGGGCACCATATAGTTAAAGGTGCGACTGCCAATGATTTGGGCAACGCTGAGCATTTCCACCACCAAGACCACCGATAGTACGGGTACGTCCTTCATGATGGATACCAAATAATTACCCAAGGCAGGAATAATTCTTGGAATGGCTTGAGGTAAGATGATCGTGCCAAAAATTCTGATAGGCTGGATATCGAGAGCACGTGCGGCTTCGGTTTGCCCATGTGGCACCGACTCAATGCCTGCTCGGTATACTTCTGAGGTGTAGGCGCTGTATTGCACCCCTAACGCTAAAGTGCCGGTCAAAAAGGCAGGCAAAACAATGCCATAATCCGCCAACACGTAATACAAGAAAAACAACTGCACCAATAATGGTGTATCACGGATGAATTCCGTAAACGCGTACGCAGGCCAGCTGATAATTTTTAAACGCACGCTTTTAAGTCCGGCCAAAACCAAACCAAGCACAACGGCCAGCAAAAAGCCCATGAGCGTTGCTTGAATCGTTACTAATAGCCCACGGAGCAGCATAGGGAGTATGGAGACCGCTAGGCTCCAGTTCGACGTGGTGTCCCACGCATAGCCAAACAACATGATTAACTCCTTCCTGCGCGCCAGCGCGAGGTGTAGCGCTCTAAGAGTTTCATGAGCGCGGTTAATACTAAGGCCATGCCAAAATACATAAACAAAAGTAGGGTATAAATGGTGGCGCTTTCTTGAGTCAGTAAGCGTAGTTGCTCAGCTCTAAAGGCTAAGTCGGCTAAGCCAATCAAAGACACTAGGGCCGTATCTTTAAGATTTTGGATCGCTAAATTGCCAAAGCTGGGCATCATCTCGGGGATGGCTTGCGGCACACTGATGCGCCAAAGTGTCTGACGAGGCGAGAAGTCCAACGCTTTGGCCGCTTCAAGTTGTGAGGGGGGCACCGCCTGAAGCGCGCCACGTACGACTTCAGCGCCATAGGCACCGATGTTTAAACTTAAGGCCAAGGTGCCAGCGATAATCGGTGAGAGCTGCAAGTTAATGCCCAATAATTTGCCCACGACGGGCAGGGCAAAGAACAGCCAGAACAGCTGCACCAACAAAGAGGTGCCACGAAAGATTTCGATTAAGCTAACAGACAGGGCTTTAATCAGGTAGTTTTCTGAGAGCCGCCCAACCCCACATGCAAAGGCAAAAATCGTACCAAATACGCTGGAGTACACGGTCAGCTTAATGGTCATCAACGCCCCTCTACCAAG
>DWUQ01000116.1 GCA_019120675.1 Candidatus Paenalcaligenes intestinipullorum
CGATATATTTTATTTTTGGCAACAAACCCGACAGCAACGCACGGTTCCAGCTGAGTTTTAAATACCGTTTATTTAGCCCCAAAGACGCCAAGGCTCCCCGTTTTTGGGAGAACTTTTATTTCGGCTACACCCAAACGTCGTTGTGGGATATTCATGGCGAATCCTCGCCGTTTGTAGACACCACCTACAACCCGAGCCTATTTTGGCGTTCGGGTGCCTTGTGGAACCCGCAGGATTCGCCCGTGCATGTGGGCTTGATGGCAGGTGTGGAGCATAAATCCAACGGCAAGGACGACGAGGAGTCACGCTCGCTAAACGATTACTTTGTACAGCCCGAGTTTAATTACCGCTTTACCAATGGCAGCACCTTGCAATTTGCACCACGCCTAAAAGCGTACTTTGCCACCAGCGACAACCCCGACTACAAAGACTACTTTGGTCATGTAGATTGGAAGCTCAGCTGGCGCCAAGATCATGGCTTATCGGTCGCGGCTTTGTATAAGCGTGGCCGCCATGGGCGGGATGCCAAACAAGTCGAGCTAGCGTGGCCTTTAAAGCGCACGCCTTTGAATATGAATGGCTACTTTTTTGTGCAGTACTACCAAGGTTACGGTGAAACACTGCTGAATTACCGCACGAAAGTCGGCCCACATGTGCGCATGGGTTTGGCACTGACGCCCTAACGCTTGCTTTTTATTTCCAAAGGATGCTATGATGTCATCTTTCGGGGCGTGGCGCAGTCTGGTAGCGCATCTGGTTTGGGACCAGAGGGCCGTAGGTTCGAATCCTATCGCCCCGACCATAATTTAAAAAAGGCCTATGCTTAGCATAGGCCTTTTTTATTACTCCGGCGCAACCGTCGCAGCCGTCTGACCACTACGCTGCAACGCCTCCTCAATAAAACCAGTGCGCTTCATTTCTGCCACGAAATTCTCCAACCACGCCTGAGCCAAGTCACGACCTTTGGGTACGGCCACCGCTTGCTGAATGGTCGTAAACGCGTCATCCAGCACACGATAACCAGAGTGCGTTTGGGCATAAGCCTCTAGGGGCTGACGCACACCCGCCGCCGCATCAAGGTTTCGATCCACAAACAGGGTAATGGCAGCTGGCGAAGTGGCGGCTCGCTCAATACTGGCGTGCTTAAGCTCGCGCGACAAGTACAAATCGTAAGCGGCTCCCTTCCCTACAGCAATACGTAAACCGTCTTGATCTAGGTCGACCACGCTTTGAAATGGTGCAGACTCCGCCACTAAGTATGTGCCTTCAATCAACACATAGGGCTTAGTAAACGCGATTTTCTCAGCACGGACTGGGTCAACGGCCAAAAATGCTAAATCCCACGTGTTGGTATCTAAGCCCTCAAAGACTTTACCGGCAGCATCGTAACTAATAAAACGTGGCACCACACCAAGGCGGCGAGCGATTTCGCGTGCCAGGTCAGCGGAAACGCCTTGGGGAAAGTTATCACTGGCATGGCGTTGTGCCAAAACGGGGTTGCCGTAGTTGATGGCGACACGAAGCTCGCCGGTGGGGGCTAAATTATGCAGCACATCAGAAAAATCGCTCATGAACACTCCCTATCAATAAGGTTACATTCGGCACTTAAGCCAGCGGCTCAAGCACCCGTATAATGGCTACTACCTTAACCCATTTTTTGAGTGATTTTATATGTCTGCTCAGTGGCTGGAAAATATCGCACGGCTCTTACTCCGTTTAAGCGTCGGAGGTCTACTTTTTGCGCACGGTTTACATAAGCTGAATTACGGTATTAACGGCATTACACGCTTGGTGATGGCACAAGGCTGGCCAGCCTCACTGGCGTGGGGCGTCTATGTAGGCGAGCTGTTAGCCCCGCTGCTTGTGATCGCTGGGGCCTACGCCCGACTGGGCGGTGCACTGATTGCGATCAATATGACCATGGCCTTGTATTTAGCGCATCGTTTGCAGTTCTGGAGCTTTAAAAACAATGGGGGCTTAGCCATTGAGCTGCAAGTTATGTTTTTAGTGGGCGGTTTGTGTGTGGCGCTATTGGGGGCTGGCCGTTATAGCGTAATGGGTGAGCAAGGACGCTGGAATTAAGCCACAAACCCGCCCAGCCCCATTGGCCTTTGAGTATTATTTTGCAGCGCTGGTGGGGCCCTTTGTATTTATCAATACCCGACCGTCAACCGCCCTACTGACACTGTAGTTGGTTAGGCAGCCAATTATTTAGCCAAAACGGCCAGTAATGTAGTCTTCGGTTTCTTTGCGGGTGGGTTTGACAAAAATTTGCTCGGTTTCGCCAAACTCCATCAACTCACCCAAATACATATACGCGGTGTAATCCGAGCAACGAGCGGCCTGCTGCATATTGTGCGTCACTATCACTACAGTGTAGTCGGCTTTGAGTTCGGCGATCAGCTCCTCAACTTTAGCGGTAGAAATCGGATCTAAAGCTGAGCAGGGCTCGTCCAGTAACAGCACCTCGGGCTTAATGGCTACACCGCGAGCGATACATAGGCGCTGTTGTTGGCCACCGGATAGGCTATTACCGTTTTGGTGGAGCTTGTCTTTGACCTCATTCCACAAGGCCGCCTTGCTGAGGGCCCACTCGACACGCTCATCCATCTCCCCCTTCGAGAGCTTTTCAAATAACCGCACACCAAAAGCGATGTTGTCGTAAATGCTCATAGGAAAGGGGGTGGGTTTTTGAAAGACCATACCGACTTTAGCGCGTATCAACGAGATATCTAGCTTTGAGGTAAGCAAGTCTTCACCATCCAGTAGAATTTGCCCTTCGGCACGCTGACCGGGATACAGCTCAAACATGCGATTAAAGGTACGCAACAAGGTGGATTTCCCACAACCTGAAGGGCCAATAAAGGCCGTGACTTTATTTTCCTTGATCGTCATATTGACGTTTTTAAGGGCGTGGAAATTTCCATAATAAAAGTTCAGGTCTTTGACTTCTAATTTGGTTGCAGAAGCGTCCATAGATGAGGCAAATGAGTGTTCAACCGACATGAGTATTCCTGAAAGACCTTATTTATTGCGAAAAAGGGTGCGAGCCAAAATATTCAGGCCTAGCACAAAAACTGTAATAAGTACCGCTCCCGTCCACGCCAAACGGTTCCAACTTTCGTCGGGGGTAGCAGAAAACAAATAAATCACCACCGGTAAATTAGCCATAGGGCCATTCATATCCAAGGACACAAATTGATTGTTTAGTGCGGTAAACAGCAACGGAGCGGTTTCGCCCATAATGCGCGCAATGGCTAATAAAACTCCCGTTACGATGCCAGAGCGTGCGGCGCGATAAGAGATAAACATCACAATGCGCCATT
>DWUQ01000117.1 GCA_019120675.1 Candidatus Paenalcaligenes intestinipullorum
ACCGAGCTCAAGCAGGGTTGGACTCAGCGTTATGGTGATCCATATTTTGACGGCATGGGCTTATACGGTGGTGTTTGGAGTGGCTACTTTGGGCCGTGGGGCGGGTTGTACTATTCCCCCCGAGTCGTTACCGTGCCGGTGCAATATCATGAGTATCGACTCCAAGTGTTTATTAATGATCGTCAACGTGATGGTGCTGAGGTGTATCGCTCCCAAGCGGTCACCCAAGACAATGCGGGTGATCTCGTGCAAACCATGGCGAATCTAGCGCAAGCTATATTTCAGGATTTCCCTGGCAACAATGGGGTAGAGCGTCAAGTTCGGTTTGGATCTAAATGATTGCTACTATCATCTGTGGGGTGTATGTTCTGCCTGAGTTCGCCTTAATCTGTTATGCCAAATAAATATCGGCCCCAAATGAGGCCGATATTTTTAAGTATACAAAGAGGATTACTTAATTAAGAACTCTTCGCGAGATTTGCCCTTTGCTTCGGCTTCGGTAATCCAACGGGGAGGGCGACCACGGCCTGTCCATTCATCGCCAGTGGCGACATTGCGGTATTTAGCCGGTAAAGGCTCACGAGGTGTGCTAGCACGGGTCGCACGCTGAGCACGACGCTGATACGCCTCGGTGACTTCTTCAGGGCTAATATCGTATTCCAGCATGGAGCGTACAATTGAAGTAATCACTGGGCGGCGTTGGCGGGTTTGCAGCGTGCGCATTTTTTGCTGTAACTTTTGAATTTCCTTTTCGATCTTTTGCTTTTCTGCTGTGAAAGTCTCTTGTGGCATTATTTGTTCCTTTTGAGAAATATTATTTCGTATAGATACGTGCTATACGAAATAATATTTTAACGTGCTTTAGATAAATAAGAAATAGGTAGCTGTTTCACAATCACAACTACATTAGAGGGTAGGTATGCAAAAAAGCGTGGCTGGTTTTTATGTGGCGGCAATCCAAATGATTTCTGGCGAGCATTTGCAAGCCAACCTTAATCAGGCTGCAATGCTTATTCGTCAGGCGGTGGAAAAAGGGGCGAATTTAGTGGCACTACCTGAATATTTTTGCTTGATGGGCGCGCAGCCCCAACATAAGCTCAGCATTCAAGAGGGGTTTGGCGAGGGGGTTATTCAGCAGTTTCTGTCGGATCAGGCACGCCAGCACCAAATTTATATCGTGGGTGGCAGCTTGCCTTTAATCATTCCAGAGGCGACGCGGATTTCAAATAGTCTGTTGGTGTATGGTCCAAACGGACAGTGTTTGTCCCGTTACGATAAAATCCATTTGTTTCGGTATCAGACAGCGCATGAACAGTATGATGAGTCTGAGGTCATTCAGGCGGGAGACGTGATACCTACTACCGTCCACGTTGGCTCTTTCAAAATGGGTCTTGCATTGTGCTATGACCTTCGTTTTCCCGAGCTTTTTCGAGCCATGGGGCCTATAGATCTCTTGGTTATCCCTTCTGCGTTTACCTACACCACAGGCAAAGCGCATTGGGAGGTCTTATTACGGGCGCGCGCCATTGAGAACCAATGTTATGTTTTAGCGCCGGCCCAAGGCGGGCGCCATGAAAATGGCCGCACCACATGGGGCCATAGTTTGCTAGTGAGCCCTTGGGGGGAGGTGATAGACTGCTTGCCTGAGGGAGAGGGGGTAGTCATGGGCGAATTAAACCCCCAGCTTATTATGCATGTACGAGAAATTTTACCCGCACTTAGCCATCGGGTGATGTAAACCAAGGAATATCGTTTTATGAAGATTACCAATCCTGCTAGTGAGGCATTTGATACTGCTCAGTCCCTACTGCTAGAACCCTGGGGGCTACAGCATGGCCACCTGCACGAGGCCATGTCCGAAATCTTTGCGCATCAGGTGGATTATGCCGATTTATACTTTCAATATACCCGTCACGAAGGCTGGAGCCTCGATGAAGGTATTGTTAAAGCAGGTAGTTTTTCGATCAATCAAGGGGTTGGGGTTCGCGCGCTGTCAGGCGAGAAAACGGCCTTTGCTTATTCAGATACGTTAAGTCGCGATGCGCTACTGTCCTCCGCACGGGTCGTGCGCAGCATTGCGCGTCAAGGTCAAAGTGTAACAGTACCCGTGCAGGTCTCGGCGGCACAGGGCACACCCGCCCCACAGCGTTATGCGGCAATGGATCCACTGGCCTCATTGAGTGCCAGCGAAAAAGTCGCACTTCTAGAGCGTGTCGAAGCTTTTGGTCGTGCGGCGGACCCTGCGGTGTGTCAAGTGATGGCAAGCTTAGGCATGGAGTACGATGTGGTGATGGTGGCGCGTAGTGATGGTCATTTAGCCGCCGACATTCGGCCTTTAGTACGTCTATCCGTGACCGTAATTGTCGAAAAAGACGGACGTCGAGAAATGGGCAATAGTGGTGGGGGCGGCCGTTTTGGTCTGGCTTATTTCACGGATGACATGATCCAAGACTATGTGCAGAAAGCGGTCCAAGCGGGCTTAACTGCTCTAGAGGCTCAACCCGCGCCAGCTGGACAATTACCGGTTGTGCTGGGCCCAGGATGGCCTGGCGTGTTATTGCACGAGGCCGTGGGGCATGGCTTAGAGGCCGATTTCAATCACAAGGGTTCAAGTGTTTTCAGTGGGCGTATTGGCGAACGTGTTGCATCCCCTGGTGTAACCGTCATTGACGATGGCACCTTAGTTGACCGGCGAGGCTCATTGAATGTCGACGACGAAGGCAACCCTACTCAACGCACAGTTTTAATCGAGGACGGTATTCTCAAGGGCTATATGCAAGACAGCCGCAACGCGCGTTTTATGAGCGCTGCACCCACCGGAAACGCCCGCCGAGAATCGTATGCGCATCTGCCTATGCCTCGCATGACCAATACCTTTATGCTGGGTGGTGCGCATGACCCCCAAGAAATCATCGAATCCGTTGATCATGGCATTTATGCCAGTAATTTCGGCGGCGGACAGGTCGACATCACCAGTGGCAAATTTGTCTTTACAACGTCTGAGGCGTGGTTAATTGAAAAGGGTAAATTGAAACACCCTATCAAAGGGGCTACTCTAATAGGCAGCGGCTTTGAGGCCATGAATCAAGTTAAGATGATTGGTAACGATTTAGCTTTAGACAGCGGTGTTGGCGTATGTGGCAAAGAGGGTCAAAGCGTGCCGGTAGGGGTTGGTATGCCTACTTTGCGCATCGATGGCCTAACGATTGGTGGTACTGCTTAAGCCGCTAAGCTGCTGTATTTAGTAACATAGCGCCTTAGCAGGGCGCTATTTTTTTATTATTAATGTTGACAGACATTATTCGTTAACCATATGATTAGTGTACTAATGAATTTCAGCATTGCTTTGGATTTATGTTTTGTAGATGAAAACTGAACACGATTACGACTTACGCATCTTGCGTTCTTTACGGAAAATTACTCGTTCCGTTGCATTGCATTCACGTCAGCTTGCTGCCTGCAGCAACATCACGGCCCCACAGCTGATTTGTTTACGTGCCGTTATCGACCATGGTCCGCTTACGGCTACCGCGATTAGCCGCGAAATGCACATCAGCCCGAGTACTGTTGTAGGCATTTTGGACCGTCTCGAAGACAAGCAGCTAATCATTCGTGAACGCAATCGAGAGGACCGTCGTATTGTGCTCATTACGGCTACAGAGGCGGGCAAGCAGCTCGCCGAAGACACGCCATCGCCTTTGCAGAAAAAACTCGCCGATGCGCTCAACGAGTTACCAGAGCTTGAACGTGCCACCATTACACTTTCGCTCGAGCGCATTGTTCGATTAATTGATTCCGATCCCGAGGCACCCCAAGAGGTTGAGCCCTCGGAAACGGCATCCACAATTTTGGAGGTTCCAGTCGGGAGCGTCCCCCCCGAATCTGGTTTGGTAGTGTGAACTATACAGTCACTAAAACAACACCTAGTACCCGTCAAGCCCTCAACGATGGAGGGCCTGACACTGAAGAGCCACTGATATTTCGTGCTCCAACTCCTCATGATGGAGCACGCATACATCAACTCATTTCAGATTGTCCACCCTTAGACGTTAATTCTGTCTACGTCTATCTATTATTAGCCGAGCACTTCGCCAACAGCTGCGTTGTGGTCGAGCGTCAACAAAGCTTAGTCGGCTTTATCTCGGCGTATAGACCGCCCACTCAACCCAATACGCTATTTATTTGGCAAGTAGCGGTGCACCAGCAAGCACGCGGTCAAGCCCTTGGTAAGCGCATGCTTGAGCATCTCTTACAACGCCCAGAACTGAACTCTGTGTCTTATATCGAAACGACGGTTAGTCCGAGCAATCACGCTTCGCGCGCCATGTTTCAGTCTTTGGCTGCACGCTTAGGCTGTGCGCTTCACGAGGACACACTGTTCGAAGAGTCCCATTTTGGTAGCCAACAGCATGAGGCTGAGCCGCTATTGCGCATCGGCCCTAAGCTTGAGGTGGGATAGCTAGTTTTGCACGGTTTGTAGTCGTTTTATTAACATAATTTCGTAGTAATTTTTACGTACTGAGCCAGTTCGGATCCATGGCCTGTTTTGGCTTGGAGGGGCAACTGTTGCTCAAAATAGGAGAGGAAGACAATGACTGATCTTAAAATTTTTAATCGTATGGAGTCCGAAGTCCGCGGTTATATCCGGTCATTTCCCGTAGTGTTTAAAAAAGCCAAAGGTTCCATACTTTTTGATGAAAACGACAAAGAGTATGTGGACTTTTTCAGTGGCGCTGGCACCTTAAACTACGGCCATAACAATCCGCTCATGAAAGAGCGCATGATTGACTATTTAAACTCTGATGGTGTTGTGCATGGGCTGGATATGGCCACCAGCGCTAAAAAGCATTTTTTAGAAACCTTTGATCGCTATATTTTAAAACCCCGCAAGTGGGAGTATGTCCTACAGTTTACGGGCCCGATGGGCACCAATGCCGTCGAAGCCGCGCTAAAGCTCGCGCGCTTAGTAAAAGGCCGCTCCAACGTGGTCGCGTTTACGCATGGTTTTCATGGGGTGAGTGCCGGTTCTCTAGCGGTTACGGCGAACCAAAAATTCCGCCAAGCCGCAGGGGTGGATTTAGGCAATGCTACATTTTTACCGTATGACGGTTATTTAGGTCCTGATGTCAACACCTTGGCTTACTTCGAACGCATGCTGGATGATCCTAGTAGCGGTTTGGATAAGCCCGCAGCGGTCATTGTTGAAACCATTCAAGGTGAAGGCGGGGTAAACGTCGCCACACGCGCGTGGATGCAAGAGCTACAGCGCCTCTGCCGTCGCCACGACATTTTGTTGATTGTGGATGATATTCAAGTCGGTTGCGGCCGTACTGGTAGTTTCTTTAGCTTTGATGAAATGGGGATTCAGCCCGATATCATTACCTTGTCCAAATCTTTATCGGGTTTTGGCTTGCCCATGTCATTAGTGCTGATCAAGCCCGAACTCGATAAATGGAAACCCGGTTCGCACAGTGGTACGTTCCGTGGCAATAACCTCGCTTTTGTTACAGCGGCTACGGCTATTGAGCAATATTGGGCAGATAACGCTTTCAAAGAGGAAATCCAGCAAAAGGCAGAGCTTGTCAGCAATTGGTTGGAAAACATTGCCCAAAGCTATTCAGACGCAG
>DWUQ01000118.1 GCA_019120675.1 Candidatus Paenalcaligenes intestinipullorum
CTCATTGGCCACGCCAAACGGGGCCAAAGCCTCCATCATGCTCGAAGAGATTGGCCTACCTTACGAAGCGCATTTGGTGAGTTTCCAAACCAATGATCAACTCACCCCTGAGTTCATTTCCTTAAGCGCCAACAATAAAATCCCCGCTATTCTGGATCCAAATGGCCCCGACAACAAACCCATCGCCTTGTTTGAGTCCGGCGCTATTTTGATTTACTTAGCGGAAAAAACAGGCCAATTACTCCCCACTGACCCCACCAAACGCTACGAATGCCTGCAATGGCTAATGTGGCAAATGGGAGGTGTTGGGCCTATGTTTGGGCAACTTGGTTTTTTCCATAAATATGCAGGCAAAGACATCCCCGATCCCCGCCCCCGTGAGCGTTATGTCAATGAAGCCAAACGTTTATTAAAAGTGCTGGATGTGCAGCTTGAGCACAATGAATGGGTTAATGGCAGTGAATACAGCATTGCAGACATCGCTATTTTCCCGTGGGTCAACAACTTGGTGGAGTTTTATGAAGCCGGAGATCTGGTGGAGTTTGGGAATTACACCCATGTCCATCGTGCGCTCAAGGCCTTTTTAGAGCGCCCAGCAGTACAAAAAGGGCTGATCACGCCCAGCTAATCCGCTACCTCTACCCGTGCAATAACCTCAAAACCCGATCTGTTGCGCGCGCGGCAAAGCTTGCCCTCAGAGTGAAAAGGTTGTCTGCATCAAGGAAAGCATTATGCTCATTCGCTCTCATGACGACTTAGAACACGCCAAAATGCAAGCCCGCAAACTGGTTAGCCGCCGAGCTTTAATCTCGGCGGCGGCTGCGGCTTTACCAATCCCCGGCGCTGACTTGAGCACAGATGTGGCTTTGTTGTTGCAAATTCTGCCCAAAATTAATGCTTTATTTGGCCTAACGCCCGAGCAAGTCGCGCAGCTTTCCCCCGAAGGCAAAAGCTTAGTATTAGTCGGCAGCGCGAATCTATCGATTGGCTTATTGGGTAAGCTCATCACCCCAGCACGCATCGTCCAGCTTCTGACTCGCTTAGGCGCCACAAAATTACTCGGCAAATATGGCGCTCGGTACGTACCGATACTGGGTACAGCGGTGTCGTCAGGCTTAAGCTACGTGGTGCTGCGTCAAGTCGGCAATCAACACATTAATGAATGCTACGAGATGGCAAAAAAACTGCTTGAACAGCTGCCTCTAACCGCAAACCCCGATACAATAGCGCGTTAAGTTTTTATTTTTATTCATTATGACCGACGCTACCGTATCCAAAGATCAGCAAACTCTCCTTGGCATTGCCTACGCGGATCAGACCCTATTGGCCACGCAAATTGCCATGTTTGCCGCACGCACCGCCAAAGCCCCCGAAACCTTGGCATTAATGCGCGACATTACCGATGAGCTCTCGGATCGCTACAAGCTGGACGATCACGCTCGCGCCACCATGAAAGCTCGTATCGAAGAAACCATCAACTTGGCGCTTGCCATCTTGGGCACACAAAAAAGCACCCCTACTAAGGCCAACCCCAACCAGCATTAAACTGTAGATACTCGAGCGCTCTTAGTTAAATGGATATAACGGGCCCCTCCTAAGGGCCAATTATAGGTTCGATTCCTGTAGAGCGCGCCAAATCTTCTAGCTTAGGAGTGAGCATGTCCATCATGACCGATGTGTGGCAGACCATCGTGAGCGAATTTTCAGATATCAAAGATATCCATGAAGCCACAGTAGTGGTGCTCCGCTTAAGCGTAGCGGCCTTATTGGGCGCAGCCTTGGGATTTGAACGAGAACTACGCGGCAAGGACGCCGGATTGCGCACCCACATACTGGTATCGGTCGGCGCCGCCATTTTTATACTCGTGCCCGTTACCAGCGGTATGACCACTGCCGATGCCAGTCGCGTAATGCAAGGGATTATTTCCGGTATTGGTTTTTTAGGCGCGGGCGCTATTCTAAAACAAACCAAAGACCACGCGGTACTGGGCCTGACCACCGCTGCCAGTATTTGGGTGGCTGCAGCAGTCGGCGTGGCCGCCGGCTATGGGCGTGAAGCCACGGCGGTAGCCAGCACCATCATTGCGTTGTTTGTGCTGGCGGTGCTGGGGCGGTTTGAGAAATATAAGAACTCGCTTTAGCCGCTTATTGTGAGCGAAGGTGTCAAGTACAACGCACGCGCCTCCAAGCACTCATCTGCTCCCATCTCAAACTCTCGGCAAATCCATGGACGTTGTTCGTAAATCGTGCACTGGAACGTCTCTCGATCAATGGCGGAGCACCACCCATCGTCCAAGCGACGCATTGTTTCTGCACCCCATTGGTCGATAGCAATATGTCTCTCGGGCACTCCTACGTCCCCAATCAATATTACCTCCATACGACAGCAATGCGCACGGCAATTGGTGCACTGTATTTCTGATTGGCTGAATTCGTGAGCAGGCATCGTATTGAGCAAAAAATGAGAGGCAGAACCTCCCAAAAAGAAGATTCAATGACAACGTTCGCCACCATGATCATCACAACATTAGCCCATCGAGCACTTACCAAGGAGACTAGCTGCAAAAAAGGCCATGCTGGGGCCGTGGCTAGAGTAATGTGCTTTGCCGAAACTCTTGAGGCGATTAGACACAACGACTCATCGTATTTTTATGATTATAGCCCTTACTTAAAAAAGCGCCTTGCCCCTTAGGTTAGGTGACTTGGACGAGGGCCGCAGGCTGGGGGATTTTTCAGGAGAAAAGTGAGCACTGTTTGAGCGCGCAGCGCGAAGCGCCCCTCGGGAGGAGTTCACAAACGGTA
>DWUQ01000012.1 GCA_019120675.1 Candidatus Paenalcaligenes intestinipullorum
ACCAACGGGGCCTAAAGCTACACTCTGCCGAGCTTATCGGTGACGATGCCGCGCAGATCGAGGCCACCTTGCGACGTAGTTTTGCGACCTCAGATATCGTTTTTTGCTGTGGCGGTATCGGCGCCACCCCCGACGACAAGACCCGTCAAGCCGCAGCAGCGGCCTTGGGAGTCCCCTTGTCATTGCACCCCGAAGCCGAGGCGCTGATCGCTCAACGCTGCTTAGAAAACGAACAAGCAGGCCAAGGCAGTGCGGACATGTCTTTGCCCGAAAACCAGCAGCGTTTGCAGATGGGGGTGTTTCCCGAAGGGGCCGAGATCGTGCCCAATTCCTACAATAAAATCCCTGGTTTTTTTATCCACAACCATACCTTTATGCCTGGTTTCCCAGTGATGGCTTGGCCCATGATGGATTGGACCTTAGACACGCGTTACGCGCAGTATCATCATTTGCAGCCGAGCGTCGAAAACTCATTTCTGGCCTTTAATTTACCCGAATCCCGTATTGTGCCTGCCTTAGAGCAAATCGAACGCGATTGGCCTGAGCTGTCAGCCTTTAGTTTACCCAGTGTAGGAGAAAAGGGTGGACAACCCCATATTGAACTGGGCGTGAAAGGGGAAGCGCAAGCCTGCGCCCAAGCCATCACCTTTTTACGTGCCGAAGTACAACGTCTGGGCGGTAGCTTAACGGCCAATCGTTAATGGCTTGCGAGCCACGTATGGGCTGGATATAATTTTCATATTATGAGATTTGCGGCATCTTAGGGTGCCGCCATTTATTTTATGGCCACCTTAACCTCAACCTCTTCTCCGACCTCCCCATATGGGGCAGGGCTCATTACCATTCAAGTGCTCGAACGCGCCATGTTGCTGCTCGACGAGCTCGCTCGCCAAGCCGAACCAGTGCCCCTCAAGGATCTCGCCAAAGCAACCGGCTTGCACACCTCCACCGCGCACCGTATTTTGAATGATTTGGTCGTCGGCCGTTATGTCGAGCGCGTCGACAGTGGTTTGTACCGCTTAGGTTTGCGCTTATTGGAGTTAGGTTCGTTAGTAAAAGGACGTTTAAATGTACGTGCGGTCGCCCTAGAGCCAATGCGTGAGTTACACCGTCGCACAGGGCAAACGGTTAATCTATCGTTGCAGCAAGGCGATGAAATTGTTTATGTGGAACGCGCGTGGAGCGAAAGCTCGGGCATGCAGGTCGTGCGCTCCATCGGGGGGCATGCGCCTTTACACCTGACCTCAACCGGCAAGCTGTTTTTAGCTCAATGGGAGGAGCGTCAAGTACGCGCTTATGTCATGCGTACTGGCTTATCGGGCGCCACCCGCAATAGCATTACCCAATACAAGGACTTAGAACGCGAGTTGGCCTTAGTGCGTCGTCATGGTTACGCGCGTGACAACGAAGAGCTGGAGCTGGGCGTACGGTGCATTGCGGCAGGGGTGTACGACGATACGGGACAGCTGTTGGCGGGCTTATCGTTGTCGGCACCGGCCGAGCGCATGCGGGATGACTGGATTCCACTATTGCGCAGTACGGCCGATACGATTTCTGAAGCGTTGGGCTATGGGCGCTAATAAACGCTAGCGAGCGTTTAGCGCCAATTGCTGAATGCAATCGTGGATTAATTGTGGCCCTTTATAAATCAGACCGGTATACAGTTGCACCGCGTTCGCGCCCGCATCCAGCTTGTCTTGGGCGTCGTAGCCACTTTGAATGCCCCCCACCCCAATAATGGGAAACTCCGGTCCTAACTCACGGCGTAAAGCGCGGATGACCATCAACGACAATGCGTGTACCGGTGGCCCAGAGAGGCCACCTTTTTCATCGGCATGAGGCAGACCGGCAACTAGGTCGCGGCTGAGTGTGGTATTGGTCGCAATCACGCCGTCGATTTGGTTGGTTAGTAAGCTTTGTGCAATAGCCGTGATTTGGGTTTTATCCAGATCAGGGGCGATTTTGACCGCAATGGGTACGTAGCGCTGATACTGATCGCTTAGGACTTTGCGGCGCTCGTTGAGCGCACCCAGCAGCTGATTGAGCTCGTTTTCACTTTGCAAGGCGCGTAGGTTTTCGGTGTTGGGCGAGGAAATATTAACCGTCACATAATCCGCGTGTGGGTACACCGCATCCAACCCTGTTAGGTAATCGTTCACTGCCAATTCCATGGGCGTGGCTGCATTTTTGCCGATGTTTAGGCCCAGTATGCCGCCCTGTGAGCGCCACTGGCTTTGTTTGACGTGCTGAACAAACTGACTAAGGCCGTGGTTGTTGAAGCCAAAGCGGTTGATCAAAGCGTGCTGTTGTGGCAGACGAAACAAGCGCGGTTGGGGGTTGCCCGCTTGGGGCAAAGGGGTCACCGTGCCGACCTCAACAAAGCCAAACCCTAACGCGGCTAACGCATCAATATATTCGCCGTTTTTGTCCAGTCCAGCCGCCAGTCCGACAGCATTGCGACAGCGTAAACCCATCAGCTTAATGGCACGGCCTGAGGGGGGCTGAGGTAACGCTTTACGTAATAGAGTGGATTGGTACGTACGATTGAGCGCTGAAAGCGTAAAGTTATGGGCGCGTTCGGCATCCATATTGAATAACAAAGGCCGCACCGCCGCATAGCTTTTAAATAGAATAGACATACACGCTGCTTAGGGGGCGGGCGAGTGCCACTGCCCCTGATCATAGAGTTGATAAGGTTGGAATTGAGTTTTGTACTGCATTTTACGACTTTCTTCGATCCAATAGCCTAAATATAACCAAGGCTGCTGTAAGGCACGACAAAACTCGATTTGCCATAGGATCGCGTACGTGCCCAGGCTGGCCTTGCTGTGAGGGTTGTAGAAGGTATAAACCGCCGAGGCCCCGCTGGCCACAAGATCCATGACGGCAACCATTTCAAGCTGCCCCGCTGGGTTACGAAACTCCACCAAGCAGCTGTCCACATGACTGGTCAACAAAAACTGGCGGTATTGCTGCTCGGCCTCAAGCAATGGCAAAGGTTCGTGGCGCGTCTCTTGATAGCGGTAATACAGCTCAAAGTGCTCATCGTGCCAGCATAGAGGCAGCTGCTGAGTGCGCAAATGCTGTAGACGCTTTAAAATGCGCCGCTGAGTGCGATTGGCTTGAAACCGAGCCGTATCAATGCGAATGGGTAAGCAAGCCTGGCAGCGCTCGCACATCGGCCGATAGGTAAACCCGCCACTGCGTCGGAAGCCTTGCTGCATGAGTTGTTCATACAAGGGGCCACTAATACGTTGCGAAGGAGCGGCTACCAATGAGCGTGCGTGCTGATTCGTTAAGTAACTACAAGGGTAAGGAGCGGTGCTGTAAAACTGTATAGCGTGTTCTTTTAATTCATCCGGACGACTCATTCTCGGACTCCTTGCTGAGCCAAATAAGGCCCTTTATTGAGTATTCCTACTAGGGCCGTCGCAAACCATAGGCCGCTTGGAAATTGCTTGGTTGAGTAAAGGAGCCGTTACCGTTAACCCGTCCTAGTGCGTAGGTATATTTAATCAATGTTTTCCAAACAGGGGTTAAATGGGCGAATGCGGCCATCTGCAAAGAGCTGGCCCGCTGGCCAAAATACAGAGGGTAAATCCCGCGCGGCGTATAAGCGTTGGAGAAACTCTTCGCGGCGGATGTTTGCAGCGCCTAGGCTACGTAAGTGCGTGGTGCTTTGCTGGCAGTCGATATGTTGGATACCGTGGCGCTTGAGTAATTGCACTAAGTAATACACAGCAATTTTACTGCCATCGGTTTCACGGTAAAACATGGACTCCCCTACAAAGAACCGCCCAACGCTGACCCCATACAAGCCGCCCATGAGCTGGGAGCCACGCCATACTTCAATGCTGTGCGCTTGACCCACCCGATGCAAACCATAATACCCACGCATCACCTCGGTGCTAATCCACGTGCCTTCGGCGCGCGCGTTGGCGCAATTGGCCATAATGGTCAGAAAATTAGCATTAATCAGCACCTGAATGGGGGCATCGGATAGAGCCTCTTGGCGGGCGATTTGACGGCACTTTTTGCCGAGTGAGCGCGACACCTTAAAGGCTTCACAATCCAATACCATACGGGGGTCAGGGCTCCACCACAAAATGGGATCGCTTTCGTTGTACCAAGGGAAGATTCCCTGATAATAAGCGCTGCTAAGACGCCCTACTGATAGGTCTCCTCCAACCGCTAACAGGCCATCTGGCAACGCGCACTCCACAGGTGGAAAGGGCGTGTCATGTTGTAGAAAGGCCAGTCGGTGTTGCATGGTTAGGGCTGGTGATCAGGTTTGGATAAGGCATAAAAATGTGGCCCGAACTGCCCTGTGTCCAGGTCGGCACAATAATGATGCAAGGTGGTGCTTACTGTACGAAACGCTAGGTGCTCCCAAGGAATGTCTGCAGGCAGCACAAATTGCGTTTCGAGCGTTTCAGGACCTGGGTCTAAATCAGGGCTGGTGAGCTCCGCTAAGTAATAAAAATGCACCTGCTCGGCGTAGGGCACATCAATCACCGTATACAAAGGCCCCAAACGCACCTGAGCGCCGGCCTCTTCGTCGGTCTCGCGTAGGGCTCCTTGAGCCGTGGTTTCGCCCAACTCCATAAACCCTGCCGGCAGCGTCCATTCGCCGTAGCGCGGGTGAATGGCGCGCTTGCAGAGTAGAATTTTCCCCTCCCAAATAGGCAGGATGCCGACCACGTTGCGGGGGTTTTGGTAATGCACTGCGCCGCAGCTGTCGCAGACATCGCGCATACGCGTGTCGTCGGGTGGGGTAAGGCGCGATAAGGGATGTGCGCACTGGCTACAAAACTTTTGACTGCGTGGAGCGGGGAAGTAAAAATCAGGGCGAGTTGGGCTCATAGTATCGGACAGCGAGAGTAGTAAAGCCGCGCTAGGGCGGCCGTCACGTCAAGGCCGCTATTGCGTAGCCAAAACGCAGAACTACCTATAAGGATAGACCAAAATGCAGCGCAAAGGTATGGGGGTAATGTGCTGAGCTTCTTGCGGGGCGCCTTGCCCCTTAGGGTGGGTTGCATAAGGTCAAGGTCAAAGTAATCATTCGCATCGCTAATGAAGCGGGGGAGCAACTTGTTGACAGGTAGCTGAACTTCTCGGTTTATTATGAGTCTTTACTACGTCTATAACCGTACGGAAATATTTAACATGTCCATACAGAATATGTTGCAGCAGTTGTTAGCCTCGGCACAGAATATGGCGTCGGAAACTAAGGCGCGCTCCCCGTCAGAGGGTGCTGCACAAGGTTTTTCCACTAAGAGCTTTGCGGGTGGTGCACTTTCAGGTGGTGCATTGGCGTTATTAATGGGAAATAAAAAATTTCGAAAAATGGGTACCAAGGTCGCTACGTATGGTGGGGCAGCGGCTTTGGGCGCCTTGGCTTTAAGGGCCTATCAAGATTGGCAAAGTAAACCCGCTCAGGCGGAGCAGGGTACAGTTGAGCCGACTGTTGCCCCCGCGGCCGTTTATTTGCCAGAGCCAGAGCTTGAAGAGCGCAGCCGTACGATATTGATCGCGATGATTGCGGCCGCTAAAGCGGATGGTCATTTGAGTAAAGACGAGCAAGCCTTGTTAGATCAAGAGTTTGCTAAGCTTTCCGCTGCACCTTCAGAGCAACAATGGTTGCAAGAGCAATTGAATCAACCCGCCGATCCTGTTGCCATCGCATCGTTGGTCAAAAGCCCGGCAGAAGGGGCCGAGGTTTATCTAGCGAGTGTGCTCATTAGCGGCGCGGATACCTTTATGGAGCGCGCGTACTTGGATGAGCTGGCGCGCCAATTAAAGCTAGAAGAGGGGTATAAACAGCATTTGGAAAAGCTGGTTTTGGAGCAGTAAGTAAAAAAGGCCTAGGACATTGTCCTAAGCCTTTGAAATTCTTGGAGGCGCAAGCCGGAATCGAACCGACCTACACGGATTTGCAATCCGGTGCATAACCACTCTGCCATTGCGCCTTTAGCACAGCAAGTAAAAGACTATAGCGCTTTTTACTTAATAAAGCAAGCTTTAAGCGGCCGTCCAGCGCGTCGTAAAGGGTTACGTTTACGCTAAATCCCCTGTCCCTAAGCGTACCAATGCGGAGTAGAATGAGCAGCTTGGTGCGTAAAGCGTTATGCTTACCCGAGCGGGATCGCGTACGCGTCGCTTTCTTGTCTTTGTGTCGGTCGTTAAAAAACACTCTTTTTCGCATGAACATTCACAACAGATTCCTGTCGGCGTTAGGCTCAGTCCAAGTATGGCAACGTCTTGCGGTGATCAGCCTCGCTGCCTTGCTGGTGGCCTGTGGCTCCACTAAATCCACTCCCCAAGGGCATTACCGTGTACAGCGGGGCGATACCCTAAGCAAAATCGCTCGCCAGCATGGGCAGAGCGTATCCGAGCTGGCGCGCACCAATGGCATTCGCAACCCGAACAAGCTCGAAGTGGGTCAATTATTAAAAGTACGCGGTGGCAGCGCAGCGCCTGTGGGGACGGGCGGCGGTAGTATGGCCTCAGCGGGCAGTAGCAGTGCCTTACCGGCACCCACAGCCTCCACCAACTCCGTTGCAGCGGGACGTAGTATTAATCTGGTTTGGCCTGCTTCAGGCCCAGCACGTCGAGGAGTGCGGGCGTCGCACTCCCAAGGGGTGTTTATCGGTGGTCAGTCGGGTGCGCCAGTGAATGCGGCCGCTGCGGGTAAGGTGATTTATTCGGGCAGTGGTCTAAGGGGCTATGGTAATTTGCTGATCCTGAGCCACGATGCGAATTTTATGAGTGTGTACGCCCACAACAGCAAGCTGCTTGCCAGCGAGGGCCAAAGCGTTAAGCAAGGTCAAAAGATCGCCGAGATGGGCAGCAGCGACACCGATCGTACCCAGCTGTATTTTGAACTGCGTTACAACGGCAAGCCTGTGGACGCGATGCGGTATTTACCGAAACGTTAAATAAAGAAGCAACAAAAAGCCCCATTGCCATTAAGCAATGGGGCTTTTTGTTGACATAAATAGGTTGGTAAAAGGATTCTAAAGCAACGTACCCGTTAAGAACAGCGCCGCCACCGAGAAATAAATCACCAGACCTAATACGTCCACCAGAGTGGCCACTAACGGTGCGGACGCACTGGCTGGATCCAAGCCCACACGCTGCAAAATAAAGGGCAGCATCGAACCAATACACGAGCCAAAGGTCACAATGCCAATGAGAGCCACCCAAATGGTAAAGGCAATCAGTAACGAGTGTTCGCCATAATCAAAAAAGCCCAAGTGCTGCCACATCTCGATACGCAAAAAGCCAATTGCACCTAAAAAGGTACCTAATACAATGCCGGTAGGCAGCTCGCGCAGGAACACACGCCACCAGTCTTTAAGGCGAACTTCGCCCAAGGCCAGACCACGAATCAGTAAAGACGTCGCCTGAGAGCCGGAGTTACCGCCGGAGCTCATAATCAGGGGAATGAACATTGCCAACACCACGGCGCGTTCGAGTTGTGACTCGTAATACTGCATGGCGCTGGCAGTGAGCATTTCCCCAAGAAAAAGCGCCGCCAGCCAGCCACCGCGCTTACGGATCATCATCCACGGAGTGACTTGTAGGTAGGGCATGCCGATGTGCTCGGTACCCCCGAAGCGGTTGATGTCCTCGACCGCGTCTTCCATCAGCGTATCAATGACGTCATCCACCGTCACAATACCGAGCACACTATTGCCCTCATCCACTACTGGCAGAGCTAGAAAGTCGTGACGACGAATCAGGTTGGCTACGGCCTCCTTGTCGGTGAGGGCGGTAACAGTGATTGGCGGCTCGCCTTGCCAAAGCGTGGTCAGTGGCGCATCGCCGTCGGCACAGACCAGTTTGCGCAGCGGCACCACAAAGCGAAGCGCATCGTTATCGTCCACCACATAAATGGCGTAAACCGTCTCGCGCGTGCTTTCGACTTCGCGAATGTGCTGTAAGGTTTGTGCCACCGTCCAATCAATGGGTGCTTGGATAAACTCCGTGGTCATCATGCCCCCCGCGGTGTCTGCGGGATAGTGCATGAGCCTAAAAATAGATGTACGGGTTAGGTGGTTAAGGTGACGTAATATTAAATCCTGCTCGGATTTCTCCATGCTTTGCAGAATATCGGCCATGCGGTCCTCGGCCACATGGTTTAACAACTCCCATCGATTCTCGTGCGCCATATCGGCGGTGATTTCTGAGGCCCAGCGCAATTCGGGGCTTTCCAAGAGCTCAACCAAGCGTTCATCCGACAATTGCCGACAACCGATGACTGCTTCGTCTTCGCTGAGTTGATTGAGATACGCGACCAAGTCGGCGGTGTGTGCAAAAGCAAGCAGCGGCCCGGCTGTGTTAGGGTGAACCATAGACAGACTCCGAATAAAGGGGGGGTTGCGACAGTACAGGCTGCGCCAAAAGTAGGAATGCCCCATATTGTACCGAGTCGTCTTGCTTTGTGTGGTATACACAACAAAGCTTTGTTAAGCGGTTCTTTTTTTACGACGTTACTATGACCTCTCGCTCACCTCATTTTCGTAATCGGACTCGGACTCGCGTTCGCACGACCCCCGTCTTGATTGCTCTCAATAAGCCTTATGATGTGTTGACTCAGTTCACGGACGACCAAGGCCGCGCCACCCTCAAAGACTTTGTGCCCATATCCGATGTGTATCCGGCAGGGCGGTTGGATCGAAATAGTGAAGGCTTATTGTTATTAACCAATGATGGCAAGCTTCAAGCCCGCATTGCCGAGCCACGCTTTGGCCTAGAAAAAACATATTGGGTACAAGTTGAAGGTCTACCTAAGCCCGAGCAGTTGCAGCAGCTTCGCGACGGTGTGGTATTAAACGATGGGCTGACAGCGCCTGCCCTGATCCAGCAGATATCCGAGCCGGAGCTGTGGCTTCGTCAGCCACCCGTGCGCTATCGCGCTCACATACCCACCAGCTGGCTTGCGATCACCATTCGAGAAGGCCGCAATCGCCAAGTACGACGCATGACCGCTGCGGTAGGGTTGCCAACACTGCGACTGGTGCGGGTGCAAATTGGGCCTTGGCAGCTTGGAAACCTACAGCCTGGGCAGTGGCAGGAACTGCCAGTTGCACTTTGATTTGACTAAGTAAGCGCCGATTAGTTAGAAGGTGCGCGACGTTTGGATAAACGTGTCGAGGCCACACTGGCGGCAATAATTAGCAACGCGCCCCCGATCATCCGCGCACTGGGTTGCTCATTGAATAGCCACCACGCCCCGGCAATTGCATACACTGGTTCTAAAGCAATAATCACCCCCGCTTGCCGAGCGTCCAGTTGTTCGAGGCTTTTCACAAACAGGAACTGAGCAATGCCGGTACACAGCACCCCCAACAACAATAAAAAGCCCCAGTCCGACAGGGTTAAACCGGTCAGCTCACTCAGTGCCCACGGTAACAGCAGCACCGCAACAACAATATTTTGCCAAAAAGCAATTTGTAGGGAAGGAATACCCCGTGCACCACGACGGTTGGTAATCGCCAGTAATGCAAAGGCTAGCCCAGACGCTAACCCCCATAGCAAGCCTTGAGTGCCGCGATTATTAAGCTCGAAAGACGGCGTCACCAGCACCAACCCCAGCGTAATCAATACCAGCAGAACGCCTTCGCCAATCTGAATACGATCGCGGAACACCAAAACGTCTAAAATCGCAATAAAGGCAGGGAAACTGGCAAAACCAAGTGTGGCTACACCCACACCACCGACTTGAACGGCTAAAAAGAAAGTCAGCCAGTGAGCACCCAGAAACAGCCCCGCTAAGGCCAACACCAAAGCTTTGGGGGAAGTGAGGCCGCGGGTCAACGACTGTTGCGTCACTCGGCTGACCGCGGCTAGGCACAACAACGCAAAGCCAGCACGGCCCCAACTGATAAATAGGGCGCTAGCATGAATCACGGCACCGAGAATACCCGTTAAACCAAATAAAAAAGCGGCCACATGAGCCGCTGTGTAAGCGGAGCGATGAGGGGTCATCGCTCTACTGTACCGTAATTTTTAGCCCGCGCACCCACCGCAGCAATTACCGTCCGCTTCGTCGTCCAACTTAGCTGGAGCAAAGCCCGCCACGCGGATCACATCATTGAGCTTATCGATATTCGTTTGGGCAGTGTCATAGGTAACCGACGCCTGTTGATCGGCCTCGGAAATCGCCACATTGGCCACACCCGGCACTGTGGATAAGCATTTATTGAGTAAGTCAATGTGTGACTGCCCCTGCAAGCCACTTAACAGTAGGGTATCGGTTTTTTGCGCCGAGCCCTACAGCTCTTCAGGCGCTCAGTTGGCGCAAGCGCGCTTCAATGGAATACTGTGAGGACAGGCAACGAACTGGCTTTCAGAGGAGACGTACACCATGCACAACCAAGCAGAAGCAGCGGCACCGCTACTGAATCAACCAAAATTAACGCGAGCGTTTTACGCACAAGACGATTGCGCTCAAGTGGCTCAGCAGCTGTTAAATAAAATCCTCGTGGTGAACCACCAAGGCACGCTACAAGCCGGACGCATTGTAGAAACCGAAGCCTACCTCGGCCCCAAAGACTTAGCCGCTCACAGCGCACGGGGGCGTACCCCACGCACTCAAGTCATGTTCGGCCCTCCAGGGCACGCCTATGTGTATTTGATTTATGGCATTCATCACTGCATGAATGTGGTCACTGGCCCAGAGCACAGTGGGACGGCTGTGTTGTTGCGCGGTGTGGAGCCTGTTTTGAATATTGATGGGCCAACGAATGGCCCTGGGCGTTTATGTAAAAGCTTAGGGATTGACCGTAACGATTACGGTGCGGACTTATGTGGCTCACGACTCTATATTTTGGATGCGCCAGAGGTTCCACACGAAGAAATTATCGTGCGGCCACGAATTGGGGTGGACTATGCCGGTGAGTGGGCGAAAGCACCTTTGCGTTTTTATATTAAAGACAATGCGTATGTGTCAAAAAAATGATTTTGTCTTAAACCATTAAATTAAAAATAGACAAAAAGTGTCATTGATTGGATCGCTACAGCAAAGGACATTAAAACCCATGCGACTAAAGTGTTAGCTCATGTAATTTTGTTTACTATAGGTTAGTATGGCTTAAACCATTTGATTTAGGCTTAACTATAGAAGCATGCGCTATGTTTAAAACGGCTGTAGAACGGCGATATTGGTTAATTGAACTACTGGCAAACTGGGAAGGTCGAGTAAACAGCGGCCACCTACAACATTATTGTCAGTTAGGGCGGCAGCAAGCCAGTAAAACAATCACATCGTATCAAGATGAGCACCCTAACCAATTAGAGTATTGCGCTTCTGCAAAAAGTTTTTTACCCACAGAAAACTTTGCACCAAAGTTTATTAGTATCGAGGTCGCAGAATACTTAGATTGGATGAGTGGTCAACATGCTTATCAGCGCGAGCAAACAGAAAAATACCATATCGCCACGGCGGTATTAATGACCCCTAAACGGTTGGTAAAACCAACCATTATGCGGCCGCTCATTCATGCCTTACGCCAACAAACCCGTGTGGAAATTAACTACACCAGTGTGAGCAACCCCGACCCCGAAGGACGTATTATCGTACCCGT
>DWUQ01000119.1 GCA_019120675.1 Candidatus Paenalcaligenes intestinipullorum
TACCGACGGGTATTGATGTGGCGGTAGCGGCCGATCGTACCCATACGATTCGTGATTCAGTCAAGCATGTGCAGCGCGAACTCTTGCTCGCTGTCGCGCTCGTGGTGTTGGTGACCTTTGTGTTTTTACGCACCTTTACGGCGACGTTAATACCGAGTGTGGTTGTACCGCTGTCGTTGGTGGGTACCTTTGCCATCATGGCGGCCTTGGGTTTTAGTATTAATAATCTCACTCTAATGGCGCTCACGATCGCGACAGGCTTTGTGGTGGATGACGCCATTGTCATGATCGAGAACATTGTGCGCTTTATGGAAAAAGGCGACTCTGCTTTCGAGGCGGCCTTAAAAGGAGCGGCCCAAATTGGCTTTACCTTGGTGTCGCTCACCGTTTCCTTGATTGCGGTCTTAATTCCATTACTGTTTATGAGTGATGTGATTGGGCGGTTGTTTCGTGAGTTTGCCGTGACGCTGGCGGTAGCTATTTTACTGTCCTTGCTCATCTCACTGACGCTCACGCCCATGATGTGTGCCCGCTTATTGCGTCAAGAATCCGTTGAGCCTAGCACTGTTTCGCTGGCACCATCGGCCTCGCGTTACCAGAGGCTCACCCACTGGCTGGCGCAGCAAATGGATCGGGTGGTGCACGCGTATGATCGAGGACTGCATTGGGTGTTGGCGCATCAAGGGCTAACCTTGGTGGTGGCCATTGCAACCTTTTTCCTCACGGCGGGATTGTATCTGCTTGTGCCTAAAGGATTTTTTCCTGCACAAGACACCGGTATTATTCAGTTGATCACTACGGGGCCACAGGACGCGTCTTTTACCGCGATGAGTCGTCTTCAAGAGCAAGCCGCACGACGACTATTAGCGCAGCCTGGGGTCAACAATGTCACGTCTTTTATTGGGGTAGATGGCAGCAATGCCGCGCTCAATACCGGACGGATGCAAGTGAATTTGCAGCCCGCTGGCGAGCGGGACAATTTGACTGCGATGATGGCCAATATTCAACAAGCAATTGATGCGGTGCCGGGGTTAATGATTTATCAACAGCCCGTACAAGAGCTCAGTGTGGACGATCAGCTCAGCCGCTACCCTTATCAGATGGCTTTATCCGATCCAGACCCTGTCGAGCTGGAGCGGTGGTTACCCCGCTGGGTGGAAGCGATGCAGAACCTACCAGCAATTGAGGCAGCAGCCAGCGATTTTCAGCCCAATGGGCGACAGCTGGTGCTCGATATTAACCGTGATACGGCTGCACGGTTGGGCGTCACCAAAGCCGCGATTGATGACGCGCTGTACGATGCCTTTGGGCAACGACAAATCTCTACGATTTATACTCAATCTGCCCAATATCGGGTGGTGTTAGAGGTCGAGCCCCACGCACGACAAATGCCAGAGAATGTCCTGGATTTACCGATTAGCACGCGGACTGGCGCTACGGTTCCGTTACGCACGTTGGCATCGTGGCGCGAACAAAAGCAAACGTTAAGTATTGATCGTCTGGATCAGTTTCCAGCTGCCAATGTGTCGTTTAGTTTGGCAGCGGGGTCGTCTTTGTCGGAGGCCATTGAGCAGATCAATACGCTTCGCTTGGATATTGGTTTGCCCGACGCTATTGAGTTGCGCTACCTAGGCGCGGCACACGCTTTTGAAGCGTCACTGTCCTCGACGCTTTGGTTGCTGCTGGCAGCTGTAGTGACCATGTACATTGTGTTAGGGATACTATATGAAAGCTATATCCATCCCATTACCATTTTATCCACGTTGCCCTCAGCCGCGATTGGTGCGCTACTTGCTTTGCTGTTGGCTGGCTATGATCTGGACCTGGTCGGTATTATTGGCATTATCCTATTGATTGGGATCGTTAAGAAAAACGCCATCATGATGATCGACTTTGCGTTGGTGGCCCAGCGTGAGCGGCGCCTTAGCCCTCAGGCTGCCATTCATGAGGCCGCGCTGTTACGTTTTCGACCGATTTTAATGACCACCTTTGCGGCCTTGTTTAGTGCGTTGCCGCTGATGTTTGCCACCGGCACCGGGGCAGAGCTGCGCCAGCCTTTAGGGTTAGTGATGGTGGGGGGGCTGATTTGCAGCCAAGTGCTAACACTCTTTACGACGCCGGTTATTTATTTGTATTTTGACCGTCTTCTACAACGGCGGGAGTCTACTGTTGCATCGGAGTCCGTTTAGCAATGAGATGGGCCACGATTTTTATTTTTCGGCCAGTCACCACGGTATTAGTTTGCTTGGCCATGATGGGGGTGGGGGCCTTGTCTCTGCTTTGGCTGCCGGTGTCGCCTTTGCCCGAAATGGAATTGCCTATAATTTCGGTGCGGGCCAGTTTGCCCGGCGCCAGCCCCGAAACCATGGCCTCGACCGTGGCGACCCCGCTCGAACAAGCCCTAGGCAGTATTTCAGGCGTGACCAATATGGTGTCGCGCAGTTACGAGGGCAACACCCAAGTCAATCTGGAATTTGATTTTAACCGCGACATCAATGCCGCCGCCCGAGACGTGCAAGCGGCTATTAATCAGGCGCGACCCTTGTTGCCTTCTGGTATGCGGCAGCCGCCTTCGTATGACAAGGTCAATCCGAATTCCGCACCCGTTGTCGTCCTTTCGATGACTTCCCCAACAGCAACCCAACCTCAGCTTTTTGATTTGGCGACCACAATCGTGGCGCAAAAATTAGCGCAAGTGAAAGGAGTGGGTGAAATCAGTGTGGGGGGAGCGTCTCTACCCGCGGTACGCATCAGCCTTAATCCACAATTATTGGTGAGCGCAGGGATTGCTTTGGATGAGGTACGCAGCGCGTTAGCGGCTGCCAATGCTCTGGCCCCCAATGGCTTTATTGAGGATTCGGAGTATCAATGGTCAGTCAGCTCAGGGCGTCAGCTGAATACTGCCGCACAAATTCGCCCGTTGATTATTGCGTGGCGCAATGGCAGCGCTGTGAGGTTGCAGGATGTGGCCACGGTGCGCGATGCCTCGGAAGATTTATACAACGTCGGCTTTGTGAACGACCAAGAGGGAGTGCTCTTAATCGTACGTCGCCAAGCCGATGCCAACATCATTCAAACGGTGGACGCCATCCATCAGCGTTTGCCTGAGCTGGAGGCCATGCTGCCTTCCGATGTGCAGTTGCGCGTGGCGCAAGATCGGACGCCCAGTATTCGGGCTACGCTTCATGAGGCTCGGAATACGCTGGTGATCGCAGTGTTGCTGGTGATTGGGGTGGTACTGGTGTTTTTGCAGAATTGGCGTGCAGCGATTATCCCTGCGATTGCGGTTCCGGCGTCGCTAATCAGTACCTTTGCGTTGATGTACTGGTTTGGTTTTTCGTTAAATACCATTTCCTTAATGGCGTTGATTGTGGCCACGGGCTTTGTGGTGGACGATGCGATTGTGGTGCTGGAAAGCATCATGCGTCATATCGAGCGCGGCGTGAGCCCCGTGAGGGCAGCGGTGCGAGGCATCCGCGAGGTGGCGTTTACGGTCGTGGCGATGAGTGTATCGTTGGTGGCGGTGTTTTTGCCGATGTGGCTAATTGGTGGCTTGGTGGGGCGGTTGTTTAAGCAGTTTGCAGTGACCTTGTCGGTTGCCGTGTTGTTGTCGTTGATTATTTCTATCATTTTAACACCCATGATGGCCGCACGTTTGCTGGCGCCTGTACGCGCGGGCTCTACAGAGCGATCTGTTTCAAAGTATCGCGGGGTGGCATGGGTGGCCACGTTAGGGAAGCACAGTCACGACTTCTATGCGCGCAGTCTGTCTTGGGCGCTGCGCCACAAAGGTTTTACGCTGTTGACGCTCGTGCTCACCATTGTGTTGAATGGCTACTTGTATACGGTGATTCCCAAAGGCTTGTTCCCCCAGCAGGATACTGGTCAGGTGCTCGGCTTTTTTCGTGTGGATCCGGGTACGTCCTTTGAAGCGACCTTGCCCAAGTTAAATCGCTTTCGAGAACTCTTACTCCAAGATCCAGCCATCCGAAATATTGCTGTCTTTGCAGGTGGGCGGGGCGGAAATACCTCATCCATGCTGCTGGTCGAGTTACAGCCCTTTGATCAGCGTGAAGAAACTGCGTTTGAAGTGGTGGCGCGTTTGCGGCCGCAGTTGCAACAAGAGCCTGGGGCACGCTTATTTTTAACGCCCCAACAAGATATCTTCACTGGTGGGGGCTTAGGACGGGCAGGGTCGTATCAGTACTCAATTTTAGGTACAGACTTAGACGTCCTTAAAGAGTGGGTGCCTAAAATTCGTCAAGCGATGGCGACCCTGCCAGAGCTCGAGGATGTGGATACCGACACCAATGAGGGCGCACAACAAATTTCTTTACGCATTGATCGTGAGCGTGCCGCGAGCTTAGGCGTCGATATGGGATTAATTACCGGCACACTGAATAACTCGTTTAGCCAGCGTCAGGTGTCGGTGGTGTATGGTCGTTTAAACCAATACAACATTGTATTGGGTGTGCAAGAGCGTTTTGCCGAAGACTTGCAATCGCTGCAGCAAATTGAAATGATCGGCAGCGAAGGCCAGCGCATCCCTTTGTCGGTATTGACCTCCTTTGAGCAGGGTACGAGTCCGACCAGTATTGGACACCAAGGGCTCATGGTGGCAGAAAGTATTTCCTTTAGTCTGGCCGAAGGCGTTACCTTGGATCAAGCCACAGAGGCGATTAATCTCGCCTTAGCCGAAATCAGTGTGCCGACGCATCAAATACAAACCGGTTTTGATGGCACCGCTAGGGTGATGCGTGATTCCATCGTGCAGCAGCCTTTTTTGATTTTTGCGGCGTTGATTACGATGTATTTGGTGCTGGGCATGCTGTATGAAAGCTATATTCATCCCATTACGATCTTATCGACCTTACCCTCAGCCGGTATCGGTGCGTTATTGGCGCTCTTAGCGGTCGGGGAAGAATTCTCGATTATTGCCATTATTGGGGTGTTTTTGCTGATTGGTATCGTCAAAAAAAATGCCATTATGATGGTGGATTATGCGCTCATTGCCGAGCGCCGTGATGGGGCCAGCCCCGAAGAGGCGATTTATCAAGCGTGTTTGGTTCGCTTTCGCCCCATCATGATGACGACCATCTCTGCCATTTTAGGGGCGTTACCCCTTATCTTGGCACGCGGCGCTGGGGTGGAAATGCGTCAACCTCTTGGGCTGACGATTGTTGGTGGATTGGCGTTAAGTCAAATTCTTACGATTTACACCACGCCGGTTGTGTATTTGTATCTCGATCGTTTTCGACAACGTTATCGCGCACGACGTGCGCTTAAACAGGCTCATTCATAATGGCTATTTGGTTTGTGTGTCCAGGTTGGGTTTTTCGTCGTGCTTCCATCGTGGGGTTGGGGTTGAGTGTGCTCATCAGTGGGTGCGCGGTAGGCCCCGATTACCAGAGGCCTTTGGTAGAGGTCGGTGATGAGTATTTGCATCAGCCGACAACTGCCGACGGTTGGAAGGCCGCCTCACCCAATGACCAGCTCGG
>DWUQ01000120.1 GCA_019120675.1 Candidatus Paenalcaligenes intestinipullorum
AAAGGCAGCTAGTTTTTGTGGGTATTTGTTATACTGTACTAAATTAGTCGGATATTAATTGCCGCACTATACCGGAATTTCACTCAGGAGCTCAACCATGCGTCTTACGACCAAAGGCCGCTTTGCTGTGACAGCAATGATCGATTTGGCTTTGCGTCAACAAAGCGGTCCGGTAACGCTAGCTAAGATTAGCGAGCGTCAGCATATCTCTTTGTCTTATCTTGAGCAGTTATTTGGTAAACTGCGACGTCACGAGCTCGTAGAAAGCACGCGAGGCCCTGGTGGAGGGTATTCCTTAGCACGCTTAGCTCGTCATATTACGGTAGCGGATATTATTTTCGCCGTTGACGAACCTGTGGATGCCACCAGCTGTCGAGGCAAGGGCAATTGCAAAATCGAGGCGGATGGCACCCGTGGGCAATGCATGACCCACGAGCTATGGGCCAACCTAAGCCGTAAGATGGTGGATTACTTAGACTCTGTATCGTTACAGGATTTGGTCGATCAGCAACGCTTACGTCAGCTCGAACAAGCAGCTAAAACTCAGCGCAACGAGCACACCATCCAGCCTCCGGCCAGTCGCGCCACCCCTTATTCTATTTAATCTTTTAACGATTCGTTGTGAAACCTATTTATCTCGATTACGCGGCCACCACACCAATTGATGAGCGTGTCCTGACCGAAATGCTGCCTTGGTTACGTAACAACTTTGGCAACCCCGCCTCCAGTAGCCATGCTTATGGCTGGGAGGCCGAAGAGGCCGTAGAAAAAGCACGTGCTCAAGTCGCTGCGACGATAGGAGCACAGCCTCGTGATGTGGTGTGGACATCTGGTGCAACCGAGGCCAACAACTTAGCCCTTAAAGGTGCTGCTCAGGCTTATGCTCAGCGCGGCAAGCACATTCTGACCCCCGTGACGGAGCACAAAGCGGTGCTTGACACCTGTCAGCACTTAGAAACGCTAGGTTTTGAGGTGGAGTACTTGCCCGTACAGGCCGATGGTTTGTTGAGTATCGACACCTTAGCGGCCCACATACGCCCTGACACTATTTTAGTGTCCGTGATGCTGGTCAACAATGAAATTGGTGTCATTCAGGATATCCCTGCTATCGGTGCGCTGTGCCAACAGCATCAGATTGTTTTTCATGTGGATGCGGCACAAGCCGTTGGTAAGCTGCCTATCGATGTCGAAGCGATGCAGGTGGATTTATTGTCCATGTCGGCGCATAAAGCTTATGGTCCCAAAGGCATTGGTGCGTTATATGTGCGCCGGCGTCCACGCGTGCAGCTTACGGCACAAATTCATGGGGGCGGGCACGAGCGTGGCTTACGTTCGGGTACCTTGCCCACGCATCAAATTGTCGGCATGGGGAAAGCATTTGAGCTTGCAAACAGTTTGCGAGATGACGAAGTGGCTCGCATTCGCGAACTGGCCGACATGTTGCGCTCGGCTTTATTAGCGTTACCGGGCATCTACGTTAATGGCTCGCTCACGCAGCGTGTGCCGCACAATTTAAACCTGAGCTTTGATGGCATTGAAGGCGAAGCGTTGATGCTGGATTTAGATCAATTAGCGTTATCCAGCGGTTCGGCCTGTTCTTCAGCCAGTTTGGCCCCTTCGTATGTATTAAAAGCTCTGGGGCGTAGCGATCAACAAGCGCACAGCTCCTTGCGTATTTCAATAGGGCGGTTTACGACCTTGGCAGAGCTTGAGCAGGCGATTGCAGCCATTAAACATAGCGTTCAGCGTTTGCGAGATTTGTCACCCTTTTGGCCAACCAGCACTTCAGAGCATACGCCTACAGGCCATCATGATGCTGCGCAACCTTAGGCGATGACGATGCAGACTGTGTATTACCAACGTTTTAAAACCCCCCGATTTGCCTGTGCCGCGCACGTCCATACGCTTGGTGCCCCTCACTCGGATACAGCAAGCTTTTTGCATACATACGTGGGCAGCGTAACGGAAGGGGCGGCTATACACCTAACGATTGGGATCGATGAGCAGCAAATGGTCCAACACGCTTGCTTCAAAGCTTACGGTTGTCCAGCAGTAATTGCGAGTGGGGACTATATTTGTGAGTGGATGCAGGGCAAGTCGATTGCTGAGCTGATGACAATCAATGCTGCGCAGCTAAGTGCCGATTTACAGCTTGTGCCGGCTAAGTTTCATGCGGCGGTCATGGCAGTGCAGGCGTTGCAACAGCTGGCCGACCAGCTTGCGGAGCCACACTAAGCGGTGCGCCGCGCACCAAGGTATTTTTAAACTTAAACGTTTTTCGTTATGATGGGCGTATGTGTTACGCACGATTAAATTAGAGGTCATTATGGCAATTACATTTACAGAACGTGCTGCAGAGCATATGAGCCGACACTTGCAAAAGCGTGGTTCAGGTGTAGGTATGCGCTTGGGTATTCGCCTCACGGGTTGTTCAGGCATGGCCTATCAGTGGGATTTTGTTGACGAACCCGATGCCGGTGATCATGTGTTTAGCGATCATGGGATCACGCTGTATGTCGACCCCAAAGCCATTCCTTTTATTGACGGCACAGAAATCGACTATACTCGACAGGGTTTAAACGAGGGCTTTACCTTCAGTAATCCCAATGAAACCGCAGCATGTGGTTGCGGTGAGTCTTTTACGGTCTGATCTTATGGCATTACGCTTTGGCTTAGCGGCCAACCAACTTCATCATACAGCGCCCGATGCGGCGCTTTTTCAGTGGCTGCGCCGCTCAGCCAATGGGATACGCGAGCTCGGGCTAGAGCTGTATACGGTCGGACGTACATGCAATGCGATCGAGGCGTCTGGTCTGTTGAAGGGCTATCCGGGGCTAATTCGCTATCCATATGGACGAGAGGGCGGTTTGATGAAGTTGGTGGCGCGCGTCACCGAGTACCCCGATGGCACGCCCCCGTTTGATGGGGCGATTTACTTAATCGATCCGGTCGATCCATCTTCGATTTTCCCAGAAGCTTTAGCCCTTAAACGGCAGTGTATTACGCATGGGCGACCTTTTATTTCTACCTTAATGGGCGCGATTGAGTGGGTGGAGGTCGAGCGTTTGCTTCGAGGTTTTCAGCCCGATGCCAGCCTAGCGCCTTATTTCGAGTTTGATCAACAATGTGTGGCCTTGATTGCGCACGATGCCCTCAAAGAGCAAATGGTGGCCTTTGCCGACAAGCATTTTGCACTGCTTTCCAAGTTTGCCTCACGGGTGGCGACCGGTACAACGGGGAGCAAGCTGAACGAGTTGGCCTGGTCCAAAGGTTGGCCTGCCGATCAGCAGTGGGTGACCCCTTATCTAAGTGGTCCACTGGGTGGGGACGCTCAAATCGCTGAGCTGATCTTAGAGCAAAACTGCCAACGCGTAATTTTTTTCGAAGATCCTCATGTGGCGCGTCAACACGAAGCCGACATTCAATTGCTTGAGCGTGCAGTACGCGTCGTAACCGCGGAAGCGGCGTGTATTGCCTCGCCTGCTGTCGCGGACCGTTGGGGGCAAGCGCTATCGCGTTTACTGTAATGTTAATTGCGATGGGTTAAAGTCTTACGTGAGCCTAGTACCACCCATAAAGCGTTGGTGCTAGGCTCACATTCAAAGTCATACTACGGATTGACTTAATTTTAGCGTTACAATTTCAATCAGTGCTTCGAGTCCGCACGCCGCAAGTGCGGGAATAAAATCACATCACGAATGCTGGGGCTGTCTGTCAGCAGCATAATCAAACGATCAATGCCAATTCCACAGCCGCCTGTGGGGGGCATGCCGTATTCCAAAGCACGAATGTAATCGGCATCGTAGTACATGGCTTCCTCGTCGCCCGCGTCCTTGGCTTGGACTTGCGCTTGGAAACGCGCGGCTTGGTCCTCAGGGTCGTTCAACTCCGAAAACCCATTGGCAATTTCGCGTCCTGTAATAAACAGCTCAAAACGTTCGGTCAGCTCGGGTTGTGTATCGGAGGCGCGAGCCAAGGGGGACACTTCGACCGGGTAGTCCACAATATAGGTCGGGTTCCACAGTTTGGCTTCGGCGGTTTCTTCAAACAAAGCCAGTTGTAAGGCACCTAAACCGGCTTGAGCCAGTGGTGGGCTGTCCACGTCCACGCGTAAGCGCTTTAATTCAGCACGCAAATAGGCTTCATCGCTGAGCTGAGTGGCTGTGTATTGAGGAAAGTGCTTTTGAATGGCTTGCAAAATGGTCAGGCGCTCAAAGGGCTGACTTAAGTCTAAGGCTTGCCCTTGATACTCCAAACACGCCGAACCCGTTGCGGCAATGGCGGCTGCACGAATCACCGCTTCGGTAAAATCCATTAACCAATGATGGTCGGTGTAGGCCGCGTAGAATTCCATCATGGTGAATTCAGGGTTGTGCCGTGGGCTGACACCTTCATTGCGGAAATTGCGGTTGATTTCAAATACGCGATCAAAACCACCGACTACCAGACGTTTTAAGTACAGCTCGGGCGCAATACGCAAATACATTTGCA
>DWUQ01000121.1 GCA_019120675.1 Candidatus Paenalcaligenes intestinipullorum
TTGACCGCTTTAATTCCTTCAGGAGCCGCCACCAACACCAAAGCGCGTATGGTTTTACAGCCGGCTTTTTTTAGCAAATCGATGGTAGCAATCAGTGAGCCACCCGTTGCCAACATGGGGTCTACCACCAAGGCCAAGCGCTGATCCAGTTCACCTACTAAGCGCTCTAGATAGGTATGCGCTTCGAGGGTTTCCTCGTTGCGCGCAATGCCAATTACGGAGACTTTAGCCCCTGGGATGAGGCTCAGCACGCCATCCAGCATACCGATGCCTGCACGCAAAATCGGCACCACGGTGACCTTTTTGCCCCCTATTTTCTCTACAGAAACGGTCCCACACCACCCTTCGATTTCGGTCTCTTGCAAAGGTAAATCCTTGCAAGCCTCGTAGGTGAGTAAGGCGGCAATTTCTTGTGACATTTCGCGGAAATTTTTAGTGCTGAGGTCGGCCCGCCGCATGAGGCCGAGTTTGTGGCGGATGAGGGGGTGACGAATTTCATGGACCGTCATGAAGGGTTTCCTTGTAAACAAAAGCAATCACCACAACGTTAGAGCGACGTGGCGCAATACGGCTAGTTTACTGCGTGGCCAGCCATTTCACTACTGCATCATCAAAAGGACGCACGGCGGCCGAGCGTGAATCGTTCACCATACTGACCAAAATATAGCGCTTACCACTGGCCCCCAACACATAGCCCGACAAGGCTCGTGCATCACGTAAGGTACCCGTTTTCAAATGGGCCCGACCTTGAACGTCATCATCTCGTAGACGACGTTTAACGGTACCATCCACCCCAGAAATCGCTAAGGAAGAAATATACTCGGGCATGTAGTTTGAACGCCAAGCGGTTTGAAGCATCTGCGCAAGGCCTGTAGCGGTAACGCGCGCCTCCCGAGATAGACCAGAGCCGTTGTCAATACGCCAGCCTTGGGTGTTGACCCCTTGTTGATTTAAAACACGTGTAGCAGCCTGCTCAGCCGAAGCAACCGTAGCCCCTTTACCACTGAGCTCAGCCCCAACGGTCAGATGCACCAAGGTCGCCATCAGGTTATTGCTGCGCTTATTAATTAAACGAATCTGATCGGCCAGCGGGGCAGAGTCATGCCAAACCAAAGCCGTAGCATTTTTGGGAACAGCCCCCGTACTAAAGCCACGCGCCAAGGTCCCGCCCAACTCTTGCCATAAGGCGCGAAATACCGCCTCGAAAAAAGCAGGCTGATCCAACGTAAGGCGATAGACACTAAACTCACCACACGAGCCAATGGCTTTGCCGCTCAGTTGCACCACCACTCCCGAGCCTTGAGCACGTATGGCGGTGCCAATATTTGGAGAGCCGGGACACACCCCATCTTGCCACCCCACTTCACCCTCAACACGCAAGCCCGGCAAGGCGGGATCTAGCAGAGGAATCCAACGCTTATTGGTGGCATCGGGCTGCATCACCAAGCGCGATGCGCCTAACCCTACTACGAGCGCATCGGGGCTGGCATTATAAGGACGGTCACCCGCCCCATCAAAAGCATGAGGGTTGATGCCCACGCGGCCAAATACCGAGCGATCGATCACCACGCTACTCAGGTTTTTCACCCCTCGTAAACGCAAATCACGCAACATACTCCATAAATCAGGGATGGTCAGCTGCGGATCCCCACTGGCTTGGATGTATAACGGCCCTGCCAGGCTACCCTGCTCATCCACCTTGGCTCCCGCTTGCGCTAAAAAGCTGGTGCGCCAGGTATAGTCGGGTCCGAGGGCCGATAAGCCAACCCATGTACTGACCAATTTCATGACCGAAGCAGGATTACGTGCGACCTCACCATTGTGATTAATTAGGGTATTGCCCTCGGTATCTTGAACGACTAAGGATAAAGACTGATCGCTTAAGCCAGTAGTTTTCCATGCGCGCTGCAACTCCGGAGGCAAGGCTAACCCCTGCGCGAACGCCCAGCCACTGCCTAAAAACAAAAACAAAGCCACTACTGAACGAAAGCGAAGCAAAACTTTGTGAGACATTGCAAGCATGGAGCACCCTTACCAAAAGCCAGATAGCCAACGTAAAAGATGACAGCATAGCGAAAAAACAGCCTCCCGCGTTAACTTGCCTGACTTTTTACATAAAAGAATAAGCCACTTACGGTATTGATTACCAAAGCTTGCGCCTCCCTGAGGTAAAATAGCGGCTTTGTTTCTGCTGATAACCTGTATTTGCACCCATGGCCGTAGACCCTAGCCTTACGTTGGCACAATTTAATTACCATCTGCCTGACGAGCTGATTGCACAGTTCCCCGCCAAAGAGCGCACTCAAAGCCGTTTGCTGTACGTTGCGGCCAATGGTTCATTGCACGATCAGCGGTTCCCAGACTTGTTGCAACACTTACGCCCAAATGACCTGCTCGTGTTTAACAACACCAAAGTCATTAAGGCGCGTTTAGTCGGTCAAAAGGCGTCGGGGGGCAAGAGTGAAGTATTAATTGAGCGCATTACTGGTGAACACACGGCCTTGGCGCACATTCGTGCCAGCAAAAGCCCTAAGCCAGGTCAAACATTATATTTTGCGGACCAACGGTTGAGTGCTGAGGTAATGGGGCGGCAAGACGCTTTGTTTGAGCTGCGCTTTAATCTGCCTGCGCTAGAAGCTTTAGAACAGTTTGGTCAGTTACCCCTGCCGCCTTATATTGCCAAGCAACCTACTGACGAAGACGAAAAGCGCTATCAAACTGTGTACGCTTCTGAGCTTGGCGCGGTAGCTGCTCCGACAGCTGGTCTGCATTTTGATGATTCAATCTTGGCTGCGCTCGATCAATTGGGTGTGCAGCGTGCATACGTGACGCTACATGTGGGTGCAGGCACGTTTCAACCCGTAAAAGTTGAGCTGTTGGACCAGCATATCATGCACGCCGAGCGCTTTCACGTGCCTGAATGCACCTTACAAGCCATTGAAGCCACGCAACGAGCTGGCGGCCGAGTGGTAGCGATCGGTACCACCAGCGTACGAGCGTTGGAGTCGGCCGCACAGCTTGAACAGTGCAAGGGTGATCGTCTGAGTGATGGCAGTATTCAAGGGGATACCCAGCTGTTCATTACGCCTGGCTATACGTTCAAATGGGTGGATGCGCTGCTCACCAATTTCCATTTACCTCAATCCACTTTGTTGATGCTGGTTTCTGCCCTGAGTTCCATTAAAATTATGCAACAGGCTTATGCGCACGCTATTCAGCAGCGTTATCGTTTTTTTAGTTATGGCGACGCCATGTTTATTGAAGGAAAGTCCTCATGAGTAGCGGTTTGTCTTTTTCCCTTTTAGCAACGGATGGTCAAGCGCGCCGAGGCGAAATCACCCTTAACCATGGCACGGTTCAAACGCCTATTTTTATGCCCGTGGGCACCTATGGTACGGTGAAAGCCATGCTGCCCTATGAGCTTGAAGAAATCGGCTCACAGATTGTCTTGGGCAATACCTTTCATTTATGGCTCCGTCCGGGCACGCAGATTATTGAGCAGCACCAAGGCCTGCATGAGTTTATGAATTGGCAAAAGCCGATCTTGACGGACTCTGGCGGCTTTCAGGTGTTTAGCTTGCAAGGCATGCGCAAAATCACCGAAGAAGGCGTGACCTTTGCCTCCCCTATTGATGGGCAGCGCTTGTTTTTAACTCCCGAAGAATCCATGCGTATCCAACGTTCCTTAAACTCGGATATCGCGATGGTGTTTGACGAGTGCACACCCTATTTAATTGATGGCCGACCCGCCACCCACGAAGAGGCCGCGCAATCCATGCGTATGTCTTTACGATGGGCTCAACGCTCTCGGGATGAATTCAAAGCCCTTGCCAACCCCAATGCCCTGTTTGGCATTGTGCAAGGCGGTATGTACGAGGATCTACGCGATGAGTCTTTGGCCGGGTTGGTGGATATTGGCTTTGAAGGCTATGCCATTGGGGGCTTGTCCGTAGGGGAGCCCAAAGAGGACATGTCACGCATCTTGGCGCACCTAACCCCAAAAATGCCCGCACACGCCCCGCGTTACTTAATGGGCGTTGGCACCCCCGAAGACCTCGTAGAGGGCGTCAGCCAAGGTGTGGATATGTTTGACTGCGTGATGCCCACACGCAACGCACGCAATGGTTGGCTCTTTACCCGTTATGGCAACCTAAAAATCCGCAATGCGCGCTTTAAAGACGATATGCAGCCTGTGGACCCTAGCTGCCGCTGCCAAACGTGTACTCAATACAGTCGCGCTTATTTGCACCATTTGCATCGTTCAAATGAAATTGCTGGCGCGCGCTTAAACACGTATCATAACTTGCACTTTTATTTGCAAATCATGCAAGAAATGCGTCAAGCCATTGAGGCTCAACGTTTTGACGAATGGAAAGCACAATTTGCCCTGGATCGTGCTCGTGGTGTGGAATGACAGGTAATCTCACCCAAAGTCATTCTAACCGCTACAATAGCCGTTTCTTAATCGCCTAATTTTTCCTCTCAGGAGCTCGTATGTCTGTTGTTGACATGTTGTCCTTAAGTACTGCCCAAGCCGCACCAGGCGGTGAAAATGCGCTGCTTAGCTTTTTACCAATTATTTTGTTGTTTGCGGTGTTGTATTTCATGATGATCCGCCCGCAAATGAAACGCCAAAAAGAACACCGTAATCTCGTAGCGGGCTTGAGCAAAGGCGATGAGGTCATCACGTCAGGTGGCTTGCTCGGCAAAATCGCTAAGGTCAATGACAACTACATCTCTATTGAAGTGGCTGATTTGGCCGACAAGCCTGTTGAGATCTTGGTACAGCGCCAAGCTGTGGTTTCGGTATTGCCCAAAGGCACCATCAAAACCCTGTAATTCTTCCAACCCAGGCCATGCCTGGGTTCGTTTCTTTTGCTCTCGCCCTTCCTAGTTTCTCATGAACCGTTATCCCCTTTGGAAATACCTCGTCGTACTGGTGGCGTTGGTGATAGGCATACTCTACACCCTACCCAACTTTTTCGGCGAGTCTCCGGCGGTGCAAGTTGCTGCTGCCAAATCCACCGTTAAAGTCGACAGCGCCACGCTCTCCGAAGTGGATCGTGTACTGGAACAAAACCAGCTTCAGCCCACCGGTTCCTTTGTGGAACACATCGACACCTCCACGACCGCACGCTACCGCTTTAGTAATACCGACGATCAGTTGCGCGCCAAGGATTTAATCGAGCAAGCACTGAATCCGGATGCCGCCAACGCTGAATACACGGTGGCGCTCAATCTGTTACCGGCTTCGCCAAACTGGCTCACTAAAATCGGTGCTTTACCGATGCATTTGGGTTTGGATTTGCGTGGCGGTGTGCACTTTTTGCTGCAAGTGGATATGGATGGGGCGTTGTCGACTCGCTACGACACGCTAACGACGGAGCTGCGCACGGTGCTGCGTCAACAAAAATTACCTGTCGAGCAGGTGGAACGTCAGCAAAACCGCATCTATGCAAACTTCAATACTGCTGATGAGCGTGATGCAGCCCTAACCGAGCTGCGCCGCCAAATGCCGGAACTCAGCTTTAGCGCCACGCCCGGTCAGCCCGAGCTTACCGCTCAGCTTTCCGATACCGCGATCGCCGAAATCGAAGCCGCTGCGGTTGAGCAAAACATCACCACCTTACGCAACCGTATTAATGAGCTGGGCGTATCCGAGCCGGTGATTCAGCGCCAAGGCGCCGACCGTATTGTGGTGCAACTTCCTGGCGTGCAAGACGTTGCCCGAGCCAAGGAAATTCTTGGTCGTACCGCCTCGTTGGAAATTCGTTTAGTGGATGACTCGCCGTCCGCCATGGCGGCTCTGAGCTCGGGTAAAGTGCCCTTTGGTGTTGAACGCTTTTACGACACCAGTGGTGCACCATTGCTGTTACGTCGCCAAGTATTGCTCACGGGGGAAAATCTAGAAAAAGCGTCAGCAGGTCGCGACACACAGGCCAATGTGCCCGCGGTACATTTACAGCTGGACAGCAAAGGCGCACGTATTTTCCGTGATGTCACCCGAGACAACATCAATCGCCGCATGGCCATTGTGCTGTATGAGCAAGGCGTGGGCACGGTTATTACCGCCCCAGTGATTCGCACCGAAATACCCAATGGCCAAGTACAAATCACAGGCTCCATGAACGCGCGTGATGCTGCGGACATTGCGCTGTTACTGCGCTCCGGCTCCTTAGCTGCGCCGATGGAAATTATCGAAGAACGCACCATTGGACCAAGCTTAGGGGCGGCCAACATTGAGCAAGGCTTTAACTCCACCCTATACGGTTTTATTGCCATTGCGATTTTTATCATTATTTATTATCAGCTGTTTGGCCTGTTTTCCACTTTGGGCTTGAGCTTTAATATCTTGCTGCTTATTGCAGTGCTGTCGATGCTGCAAGCGACGCTTACCTTACCGGGTATTGCAGCGCTAGCCTTGACGATCGGTATGGCCATTGATGCCAACGTGCTGATTAATGAACGCATACGTGAGGAAATGCGCAATGGTGCGTCCCCTCAGCAAGCCATACATCTAGGCTTTGATCGCGCCTGGGCCACGATTTTTGACTCGAACTTGACGAGCCTTATTGTGGGGATTGCGTTGCTGACCTACGGGGATGGTCCCATCCGCGGTTTTGCGGTGGTGCATTGCATCGGTATTCTGACGTCGATGTTTACTTCTGTTGTCGGGGTACGCGCCATGGTTAACCTTTGGTATGGCAAACGTCGCCGCCTCAACACCATTGCTATTGGCCAAGTCTGGAAGCCCCAAGACGAACAAAAATCCTAAGATTTTTGCATGAGGGGACCATTTAGGTCGCCCTCTGCTCACCGTATAGGTCCGTTTCATGGAATTATTTCGAATTTCTCGCACTATCCCTTTCATGCGCCACGCCTTGGTGCTGAATTTAATTAGTGCTTTGTTTTTTGTCGCAGCGGTATTTTTTATCGTCACCAAAGGCTTTAATCTGTCCATTGAGTTTACGGGGGGGACAGTCATTGAGCTTAGCTATGACGCTCCGGCGGACTTAGAGTCGGTGCGCACAGCCGTAACCGGCTTGGGCTACAGCGACTTTCAAGCACAAAACTTTGGCACCTCACGCGATGTACTCATTCGCTTGCCTTCGCACGCCACTTCTGAAGCCAGCGAACAAAGTGAAGCCGTGCTCGCGGCGCTCAGTGAGGCGTACAGCGGCACGGTGGAGTTACGCCGCGTAGAGTTTGTCGGCCCCCAAGTTGGCCAAGAGCTGGTAGAAAGTGG
>DWUQ01000122.1 GCA_019120675.1 Candidatus Paenalcaligenes intestinipullorum
AGGTTGTCAACGCACAGCTCAGTTAAGGGGCGGGGTTTTGGTATTGACGATGGATGGCATCAATCTCTTGCATGACCGCCTCGTCCAACTCAATATTGATGCTATCGATGTTTTCACGTAACTGTTGCAAGGTCGTGGCACCAATAATAGTACTGGTCACAAAAGGCTGCTGATTAACAAAAGCCAGAGCCAGCACAGCAGGCGGAATACTGTGTTTGCGAGCTAAGGCCACATAGCCTTCGGTAGCGGCCTCACAGAGCAAACTGTTATAGCGCTGAAAGCGATCATAAACCGTCAGGCGAGCCCCTTGGGGGCGATTGCCATTTAAGTACTTACCAGTAAGCATGCCCATCGCTAAAGGTGAGTAAGCCAGCAAGCCCACTTGCTCACGATGGCTGAATTCGGCTAAGCCTTGTTCAAAGGTGCGGTTCAAAAGGTTATAAGGGTTTTGAATGCTAACAATACGCGGTAAGCCATGCTGCTCGGATTGTTTTAGAAACTCTGCAACGCCCCAAGGGGTTTCATTCGAAACGCCAATAAAGCGAATTTTTCCTTCTCGAACAAAGCCCGACAAGGCTTCTAGGGTCTCTAAAATGCTCACCGTGTAGTCATCGTCGGGCCAAGGGTAGGCCAATTGACCAAAATAATTAGTAACCCGGTCGGGCCAATGCAATTGATAGAGGTCGATGTAATCCGTTTTCAAACGTCGCAAGCTGTCTTCTAAGGCCTCCGTTAAGCTCGCTTTATCAAAATGGGTTCTGCCATTACGGATGTGACTAGGACGTTTGGCATCGCGACTTGGACCAGCGGCTTTACTCGCTAAAAATACCTCATGGCGACGTGAGTTGAGTTGAAACCAATTGCCCAAATAGGTTTCGGTTAAACCAGCGGTGTTAGCACGAGGAGGAATTGGGTACATTTCAGCGGTATCAATGAAATTAACCCCCTTAGAAAGCGCATAAGCAATTTGCTCGTGGGCTTCTTGTTCAGTATTTTGCTCCCCCCACGTCATCGTGCCTAGGCAAATGGTGCTAAGTTCGATCTCGGTTTGACCGAGCTGGCGGTATTTCACAGTGCTTTCTCCTTGTGTGAGGGTAATGAGGCTAGTAAACGACGGGACAGCGAAAAACTAGGCACAATGCGTTTAATTAGTGTAAACCGTGTTGAATTTTGTCTCCAGACTTTGTCTAGTCTAATTTTAAGTCTAACGCCCCTCAAGCCATCGCACTCTTGTCGTGAGCGGCCTTAGTTGGTAAAAGTTTTTCGGGGATAACCCTAGTTTTCCCCCTTCTAACGCCGTTCAAGCTTGCCAAGCTTTTAAAGCTTACGCTAGCCTTACGGCTGGGTGTCGGGCCAACATGGGGTTGGTCTAGGGCAGGTTAAAGCGTAGGTCGGGCCGCCGCGCAGTGTTTTTTTGACTTTATGACTACCCGATCTTCACGCGCTGTGCCCGCGTCACAACGCCTTGCGCAGCAAGCACTGTCTTATGTGCGTCATTTTCTTCAAATAGAAGCCTTCGCTGGAGGCGTTTTAATTGCCGCAGCGCTTATTGCTTTAATCATGGCAAACAGTGGCTTTGCCGACTCCTATCACAATTTCTGGGCTCTCCCTCTTAGTATTGGCTTTGGTGGCTGGGGTTTTACACAGTCGCTACAGTTTTGGGTCAATGATGCCTTGATGACTGTGTTTTTCTTGGTCGTCGGGATGGAAGTCCGACGAGAAATTTACGATGGTGCATTAGCTACGGTACGCTTAGCCGCCTTGCCGTTAGCGGCCGCCTTAGGGGGGGTCCTTATTCCTGCGGCTATTTATCTTCTCTTTAACAGCAGTGGTGATGCAGCAAATGGTTGGGCAGTACCCACTGCTACGGACATTGCTTTTGCAGTCGGGGTATTAGCCTTATTAGGCCGTACTGTTCCCACGAATGTGCGTATTTTACTGCTAGCGATTGCCATTATTGATGATGTGGCGGCCGTACTCATTATCGCTTTCTTTTATTCCGGTGGTCTGTCAGCATCGGGGCTGCCTTGGGTGATTGCAGCCTTGGCTTTAATTTTTATTATGCAACGTGCTGGTGTTTTTTCAGCATGGCCCTATGTGGTACCGGGGGTGTTGTTATGGGTCGGCTTAATGCAAGTGGGTGCGCATCCTACCTTAGCAGGAGTCATTCTAGGCTTATTAACGCCTGTGTTTTCTCGTCCGTCTCAGGAAGAGCCGGTCCGTTCACTCGAACAAGAAGTCGTGCATTTAGCCCGTGTATCCGAAGGGGCCACCACAGATGAAGCACATATTGCGCTGAGCTTGCAACGCTTGCGTATGGAACAGCGGGAAATATTGCCGCCAGTGACGCGCGTGCAAATGGCTCTACACCCGTGGGTGGCTTTTTTAATTATGCCTTTATTTGCTTTAGCAAACGCGGGCGTGACCTTGGGCGGGGTGGATCTGAGTGCACCGGGAGCGAATGCTGTGATGATTGGCGTGTTAGCGGCGTTAGTGCTCGGCAAGCCTTTGGGTATTCTTGCCATGTGTTTTGCTGCTGTAAAATTACGCGTCTGTCAGTTGCCACAAGGCGTCACCTGGAACGGTATTGTGCTGCTCGGTTTATTTGCTGGGATTGGCTTTACTATGTCAATTTTTATAGGCACCTTAGCCTATGCGGATGTGAATTTGTTAAACGCTTCAAAACTTGGTGTGTTAACCGCTTCACTTGGTGCAGCCGTGTTGGGTCTGCTTTATGGCTTTTTAGGAAAAAAACGCTTGACACAAACTCCAGTGTCGGCTTAATATTATGGATTGCAGGCGGTTAGCTCAGTTGGTTAGAGCGCTACGTTGACATCGTAGAGGTCGCTGGTTCGACTCCAGTACCGCCTACCAAATTTTCCCCGCTCAGGGAAACCGTTTACAACAAAAAGGCTGTGTCTTAGGACACGGCCTTTTTGTTTGGGGCACGAGGGCTCTACACCACTAACTGGGGCTGGCAGGCGTGCCACGCGGATTGGGGTTGCCCGTGAATTCGGTGGCTTTTTCGTGTCGAGCCTCTTGCTCAATGGTGCCGTCTTCTTGTTCTTTGTTGGGCAAATCTTTTTTGATGTGTTGGCGGAGCTCTTGATCGCGCTTTGTCATCGCCTCGTCGCTCAAACCACGCTATAGCTATTAAAAAGCATTAACATTACGGAGCACGATCACACAACTCTAGATGGGTAAAGGTTTTCGAGGACGACGCACCCCAGCAGACGTCACAATTTGGTCTTCACTGAATAGGGCGCTGTCACCTGGCGCATAGCTCATGCTGGAGCGCTCAACGTCTAGGATTACGCCTTTATAGTAGTCGCCTACTGTGTCGGGAATGTGAGTAATCCGTACGGGAATCATAACGCCCACTCGTGCGCAGACGAGCCGAACCGTCTCATCTACTTCAAAGGTCAACATACCTGGAGCGCGATGCGTATCATGGTGACCAACTACCACCTCCCATTGACGGGGCATATGGCAAATAAATGTGCTGCGTATGCGCAATTCAGCAGTCTGTAGGGACTGAATGAGCTCCTCAAGCTGTGCAATTGGTATTTGGTATTGGGCAGCGCAGGTTTTTAAGGGCTGGTTTTTCACCAGAGTGCAATGAG
>DWUQ01000013.1 GCA_019120675.1 Candidatus Paenalcaligenes intestinipullorum
TGACAGCGGGATCAAAATCCGCACCATATTGGCGCTGCAGCGTGGCAATCTGCTCGCGCAATGCGTAGTCAAAGTCATCACTGGTTAAGTTATTTCCATCAATTTCAACCAGTGCTTCATCATTGGCAACAAAGCTGTTGTAGCCACTAACGCCAATTAATACAAAAGACGGCAAAATCAACACCAACAACACAACTTGCACAATGCGTTGGTGTGTACGAATAAAATTGAACATTAAACACCTATTTTCACAAGCCCTGCCTAATACGCTAAATTTGGCATTGTTTCGAAGCACTCTACTGCTCTACTGCTAAAAGGGCTCTGAACCATTTGGTCGGCAAAATTTATAGCGAGTTTACCACTAAGTTTCACCTATACGAGCGTGCTGTGCGTAAAATCATTGCACATTCTACTGAAGTTTACGGCTGTTTTCATTGCTTCGAGGTTCTAATGACCCACAATGCTCGACCCTATTGGCCTTATCCGCAGTTAATTGCTCATCGCGGCGCTGGCCTTCACGCCCCTGAAAACACATTGAGCGCCATGCGTTTCGGTGTGGCTCAAGGGTTTAAAATGATTGAATTTGATGTCAAACTAAGTCGTGATGCGGTGCCGATCCTTTTACATGATGACGACTTAGAGCGTACCTCAAACGGTAGCGGACGAGCGGCAGATTATAGTTTGGCCGAATTGCAGCACTTTGACTTTGGTAGCTGGCTCGACAAAAAGTTTGCTGGGGAACCCATATTAAGTCTGGCCACGCTCAGCCGCTTTGCGCAGCAGCATACTATCGCGTGCAATATCGAAATCAAACCCACTACCGGCGATGAGGTGGTGACTGGAGCACTGGTCGCCAAAGCCGCGGCACAGCTCTGGCAACACAGCGCTTGCCTGCCGCTCCTTTCCTCATTCTCTGAGACGGCCTTAGCGGCTGCAAAGCTTGCCGCCCCGCATCTGCCACGCGGCCTGCTGTTTGAAGGCCCTGTACCGAGTGATTGGGCCCAACGCGCTCAAGCGCTAGGCTGTCTAAGCTTAAACCTTGATAATCAGTACGTGACCCAAGAGCTGGTGCAGGCCATGCATCAGGCTGGCTACGCGGTAACCGTCTGGACGGTCAATGACGCCCAACGCTTAGCCGAGCTCCGGACGTGGCAGGTCGAAGGGATCTTTACTGATCAAGTCATTGATTTTGCTGAGCTTTAAAAGCGTTCCCCGGCTTTTAAGTACCGCCACTGCCCTACGGGCAAATCGCCTAAGCGAATATTGCCCATTCGCACACGTTTTAAACCCACTACTTTTAAGCCGACGAGCTCACACATACGACGAATTTGGCGTTTTTTACCTTCGCGCAGCACAAAATGTAACTGGTCGTCGTTGAGCCATTTGACTTGGGCAGGTCGTAACGCTTTACCATCTAAGCTTAGGCCATGATTCAGCAACGCTAGGCCGTTATCGCTTAGGCGGCCTGCAACGCGCACGAGATACTCTTTATCCAGATCAGAATCCTCGCCGATGAGCTGACGCGCCACTCGACCGTCTTGCGTCAATACCAATAAGCCTTGGGAATCAATATCCAAACGCCCAGCAGGAGCGAGGCCACGTAAATGGCTTGGATTAAATTTAGGACGCTTATTGGGCTGCCCCGACCAAAACTGCGTGTTAGCCTGAATGAGGGAGGCGGCGTTTTTGTAGCCTTTTTCGGCTTGGCCGGACACATAACCGACTGGTTTATTTAGAATGATGGTAACCCGCTCGGTTTGTCGTTGTTGAGCGGCTTTATCCAGTACAATTTTAGCCGTGGGTAACGCCTTTTGACCCAATGTGGCCACTTGACCGTCTACTCTAACCCAGCCGCGCTCAATAAAGGCGTCCGCTTCACGTCGCGAACAAACACCGCGATCGGCCATAATTTTTGAAATTCTTAGTGTTTCCATTTAGGACTTTATCCTTACAACGCGTATATGCTTTTTGTGCCACCTACCGATACCCCTTGGACCACCACCGTCGACTCTGCGCTCACCGCCATTCAGCAATTTTGGCTGACAAAGCCGCATGCGCTCACGGATGGCTTAAGGCAATTAGGAAAACTAAAGCTGGTGGTTTTAGCCGAACACTCTGAGATTCTGAGCACCGATGAGCAATGGATGCTGCCTAAATCTGCAACAACTATTTGGTGCCGAGAAATTCGTATGTATTTGGAGGACCAAGCAATCGTTAGCGCGCGCAGCCTATGCAGTATTGAAGCGTCGGAACAGGCGTGGGCCAGTATACGAAGCTTAGGCAACCGACCTTTGGCTGACGTATTGTACGCGGATCCAGAGGTACAGCGCTCATCTTTTTGTTTTTTAAGTGCTATCACTCGACAGCCCTCCTTGAATGCCTTATGCGCTACCGAGCTTTCTGAAAGCGAGCTTCAAGCCACATGGGCGCGCAGCTCGCAATTTTTAAGGCATGATCAAGCGTTAACCGTTACCGAGTGTTTTCATCCAGCCTTTTGGCAAAACTTTGCTCGACTGCTGCCTTAGATCATTGGCAAGTAACCTGGATGTGGCTGCAAAGGAAACGCCGCATCAATTTGAGCCAGCTCTTCGGTACTCAGATGCAAATCCAAGGCACTAGCGTTATCCAGTGTGTGCGCCGCTCGGGAGGCTTTAGGGATTGCTAAAACTTGTGGGTGACGACATAAAAACGCCAAAGCTACTTGTCGGACACTGGCTTCATGACGCTGAGCAATCTGGGCCAGCACTTCCCACTCAGGAGAGCCTTCGAGTACAAAACTATCATGACCAAACGGACTATAGGCCACCACTTTAACGTCATGCTGTACGCACCACGGCAAGATCTCATGCTCAATAGTGCGCTCTTCGAGATGATAGAGCACCTGATTGCAGGCAATTTGATTGGGGCCTACAAGCGCATAGAGCTCTTGGAGATCGGCTACGTCAAAGTTGCTCACCCCCCACGTGCGTATTTTGCCTACTTGCTGTAAGTGTTCGAAGGCTTGTACGGTTTCGGATAAGGGGACGGCCCCCCGCCAATGCAACAAATAAGAATCCAAGTAGTCGGTACCTAAGCGTTGCAAGCTGGCATCGCAAGCGTTTAAAACCTGCTGATAACTGGCATTAAAAGGCAATACCTTGGAAACCAAAAACACCTCATCACGACGCCCACGAATAACCCGGGCGATCACCTCCTCAGCGGCTCCATCGCCATACATTTCAGCCGTATCAATATGGGTGAGGCCTAAATCGATGCCCGTTTGTAAGGCGCGAACCACTGCGTCTTGATCGGGTACCGTATCGATGTACCACGAGCCCTGCCCGATCCGGGATAAAGGTTTTGTGTACTCTAAAAAATGAGGCAATGTCATAAGACTCCTTGGCTGGGATGTTAGAGGGCGGCATGGCCGCATTCGCCCGTGCGAATGCGGATGACTTGCTCAACGGGGCGCACGAAGATTTTGCCATCGCCAATTTTTCCAGTGTGTGCCGCGCGAATAATGGCCTCGATAACGGCTTCGCAATGCTCGGCAGTTACCACGAGATCCAGTTGGATTTTGGGTAAGAAATCCACAATGTATTCCGAGCCTCGATACATTTCAGTGTGGCCTTTTTGACGTCCAAACCCCTTCACTTCGGTTACCGTTAAACCGCTAATATCCAGTTCATTTAAGGCCTCACGAACCTCGTCTAATTTAAACGGCTTAATAATGGCAGTAATCTGTTTCATGTAAACGCTAAACCCAGTAAATGCTGTCAGGCCAAACCGTACAGCGTAGGCCACCAAAACTAAATGGCTAAACCCAATATTTAAGCATAGTTTTTAGACCGAGACGACCGCCGTACGATTGGAAACCGCCCGAAACGTTGCCGAATTAGGCCATTTTCGACGGGAACTACGCGATGACTGCATGAGCGTTGTAAACTAGGTTCAAATTTCCACTTATACGACAGGTGTGTGTCGAACTGGCACCCCTGCACGGCTCTTATTTCAAATTAAATTATGTCCTCCTCTACCTCTACTCATAATCAATTCGACAACAAAGCCCAAGCGTGGTCCGCGCGTTTTTCTGAGCCTGTTTCTGAGTTAGTAAAACGCTATACCGCTTCCGTCGATTTCGACAAACGCCTGGCTTTATTTGATATTCAAGGCTCACTTGCTCATGCCACCATGTTGGAATCCGTGGGGGTACTTAGTGCTACCGATCTGGCCGATATTCAACGTGGCTTAGCCCAAGTACAAGCAGAAATTGAAGCGGGTAAATTTGAATGGTTACTGGACCTAGAGGATGTGCACCTCAACATTGAAAAGCGCTTGGTTGAGCTGATTGGTGATGCCGGCAAACGTTTGCATACGGGACGCTCACGTAATGACCAAGTGGCGACAGATATACGTCTGTGGTTACGCACAGAAATTGATCAAGCCATACAGTTACTTACTGAGTTACGGCAAGCCCTTGCCAATTTGGCTTTGAAATACGCAGACGTGATTTTACCTGGATTCACCCACTTGCAAGTGGCTCAGCCGGTCACCTTTGGGCATCACCTATTGGCTTATGCAGAAATGTTTGGGCGAGACGCTGAACGCTTAGCCGACTGCCGCAAACGCGTCAATCGCTTGCCTCTAGGTGCTGCTGCGCTGGCGGGCACCAGCTTCCCCATCAATCGGGAATACACCGCTGAGCTGCTTGGCTTTGATGAGGTGTGTCGCAACTCTTTGGATGCGGTATCCGATCGTGATTTTGCCATTGAGTTTTGCGCTGCTGCCGCGTTGGTGATGACCCATATTTCGCGCTTATCTGAGGAGTTGGTGCTTTGGGTTAGCCCTCGTGTTGGGTTTATCGATATTGCTGACCGCTTTTGTACCGGCAGCTCGATTATGCCCCAAAAGAAAAACCCCGATGTGCCCGAGCTCGCCCGTGGCAAAACAGGTCGCGTCACAGGTCACCTTGTGGCCTTACTCACCCTCATGAAAGGCCAACCCTTGGCCTACAACAAAGACAACCAAGAGGACAAAGAAGGGTTATTTGACGCCGCCGATACCATCCGCGACACCTTAACCATTTTTGTCGATATGATTGGTGGCATTACAGTCAAAGCCGACGCCATGCGCGAAGCCGCCCTACAAGGCTTTGCTACGGCTACGGACTTGGCGGACTACCTCGTCAAAAAAGGCTTACCTTTCCGTGATGCGCACGAAACAGTCGCCTTGGCCGTACGCCAATGTGAAAGTGAGAATTGTGATTTAGCAGATCTAAGCTTAGAGGCTTTGCAGAGCTTTCATCCCTCAATTGAGGCTGATATTTACGAGGTGCTGAGCTTAGAAGGCTCGGTGGCTGCGCGCAACCATATTGGTGGCACCGCACCTGAGCGTGTGCGCCTCGAAGCAGAACGCATTTTAAGCAATAAGGGGTAAAGCTCTTGGTTTGCTATGGCTCTTTACGAGCGTAGACACCAAAAAAGGGTTGGACACTCTCCAACCTTTTTTTATTTACACATCAAACACCGCTATAGACTCTACGTGACCGGTATGCGGGAACATGTTGATCACCCCCGCTTTGCTTAACCGGTAGCCCCCTTCTTTGACCAAAATACCCGCGTCCCGCGCTAAGGTAGCGGGGCTACAGGATACATAGACAATGCGCTTGGGTCGTTCATTCGGCTGCAATTCACTTAGCGCTAACGACACCGCCATGGCTCCATCACGTGGCGGATCAATCAGCATGCGATCCAGTTTACCTAAGCTACGCAACCACTCGGCATTCACTTCAAATAAATTTAATGGCGTAAAACTAGTTTTATGCGCCAAGTCATGCTCAACAGCGGCTTGCTCCGCACGGCGGCATAAACTTGCACTGCCTTCTACCCCCACTACAGCATCCGCGGTACGCGCCAATGGCAAGCTAAAATTACCTAAACCGCAGAATAAATCCGCCACCCGCTCACCGGCCTGGGTATCTAATAAAGTGAGGGCTAAGCGGATCAGGCTTTGATTGATTAGAGGATTAACTTGGGTAAAATCCGCAGGGGTAAAGGGCATCTTGAGCGCATAATCCGGCAGCTCATAATACAGACGTTGTGCATCCTCAGCATTCAGTGGATGCATCGTTTCAGGCCCTTTAGGCTGCAACCACCATACAATATCGTATTGCGTCGCAAAGGCGCGTAATTTTTTTAAATCCTCATCGGTTAAGGGCTCCATATGGCGTAAGGTCAACGCCACACAGGCCGAACCTACCGACACCTCAATTTGAGGGAACCGATCAGGATGGCTTAAGGTCAGCAACAGATCTCGTAACGGTCGCAATAAGGCCGAGACCTTAGGGGGCAGGATTAGGCACTCTTCCATATCCACGACATAGCGCCCTTGACGCTCACGAAAGCCCACCAGCACACCGCCTTTTTTACGCACATGGCGCACGGATAAACGAGCGCGATGTCGATACCCCCAATAGGGGCCGTGCATCGGTGGCAACAGCATCGCGGCGCTGACTCCGCCGATATGCTTTAGAGCATCTTCAAGCACACGTTGTTTGACGGCAACCTGCGCACTGGGCTGTAGATGCTGCATCACACAACCACCACAAAGCTCAAAATTCGGACAGGGGGGCTGCTGGCGTTGGGCGGAGCTACGCAATCGACGCACCGTGCGAGCTTTATCGTAAGAGTTTTTGCTGCGCACGGTTTCGACCAATACGCGCTCACCTGGTAATGCGCCGTCCACAAACACCACCTTACCTTCTTCGTGATGGCCCACACCACGACCCTCAAGGTCGACAGATTCTATTTCTAGCTCGTAAGCAGACATAATACTTATACTCAAGAATGGTATCGATACAATTAAAAAAGCGTCACTATAAAGCTGCTAGTGACGCTATGAGCCAGAACTAAAAATTAGCGGTTTGGCAGATACGACATGGGGTTAACAGGAGTACCCCGTCGACGAATCTCAAAATGCAAACGAGGGGAATGCGTATCGCTTTGCCCAAGTGTGGCGATCGCTTGCCCTTGAGTCACCTCATCACCCGTTTTGACGGAGAGGCTATCGTTGTGCGCGTAAGCGGTAATAAAACCATTGCTATGACCAACCAACACAAGATTACCTAAGCCACGCACGCCATTGCCCGCGTACATTACCTTACCTGCTGCAGCGGCCTTGACTGGATCACCAATATCGCCAGCGATATCAATGCCTTTAGTTTGCTCGGTGAAGCCTTGGATGACTTTACCGTTGGCGGGCCAAGCCCAGTTTACTAAGCTTGCATCACTTGCTTTTGGTGAGCTCGTAGTAGCTGGAGTATCCGTTGGGGCTTTGACCCCAGTGTCTTCGTTAGAAGGCTCAGCGGGGGTGGCCGGCGTAAGCGGTGCGGTCGTGATGCCGCCAGAAGCCTTGGGCTTTGAGGGGGTGGCCACAGAGGTTGAACTGGTATCGAGCGCAAGGGTTTGCCCAACCACGAGCTGACCTGGATCGCTTAGATTATTGAGCTCGATGAGCGACCGTACCGTTGTGTTGTGGCGCTGAGCAATTTGATAAAGGGTATCACCCGGCTGTACGGTATAACTGCCTTTGGCACTGACCGACGTAGCGGGCGGGGGTAAAGCTTGACTACCGTCTACGATAGGTGCCGGCTCGGGGCGTGATGCACAGCCTGCCAACACTACTGATACGGCCACGACACTAATCAAACTGCGTCCAAGTTGATGAAATAAAGGTTTGGAAGCAGCGGATGACCAAGGTGTGTCGAGTTGCTGCATAAGGCTCTCCTGAGAACTAACTAAATTTGGGTACCAGATCGTAAAGGAACAAAACGCACGGGATCAAGATTTTGACGTTGCCAATGCTGTGGCCCAGTGCGTTCAATAAGAACGAGGCGCTGACGCTGCACCCCTTCGGGGGCAATTAAACGCCCCCCTATCGCTAACTGCTCGATAAGTGCTTGGGGTATTTTGCTACCAGCGGCCGCTATAATAATAGCGTCAAATGGCGCATAAGGGGGTAAACCCTGCATGCCATCTGCAAAATGCAAACCTAAGCGTGACGATAACGTTAACTTGGCGAGATTCGTTTGCGCGAGCTCATATAGGCCTTGGATGCGTTCGATCGCGTGCACCTCTTTGGCAAGCTGAGCCAGCACGGCCGCTTGATAGCCGCAGCCTGCACCAACCTCAAGCACTTTTTGGGGCATTTTGTGTTCGCACAGCAGGGCAATCATATAAGCGACAACCCAAGGCTGAGAGATCGTCTGCCCATAGCCGATGGGTAAGGCATCGTCTTCGTACGCCCGACTGGCTAAGCCTTCGTCCACAAACAAATGCCGAGGCACCTGTGCCATAGCCTGCAAAACGCGCTCATCGTTAATCCCCTGCCGACGTAAGCGATCAATCATAATGCCACGCGAGCGCTCGGAGTTCAAACCAAGATTTACAGTTTTTGTTAAGTGTTCAATGCTGGTCGCAGGACGTGGCCGATACTCACCAGGATGCAAAATGCGCGCATTGCTGTTTGAGGTGGTATAGCCTTGCCCGAGTTTAGAGCGACCAAATCGATTGTGTGAGCCGAATGCTTGTCCAGAACGGTTAGACGGCCGTTTCATTTTCATTTATCCATTGCGTAATTGAAGACAACTCGTCATAGCTGGTCAGATCAAAACGCAACGGGGTTATGGACACGCTTAAGTCAGCAATCGCGCCAAAATCCGTATCGGCTGTGGCATCGCGTATTTTGCCAACTGGCCCAATCCAATAAACCGGTTCACCATACGGGGTTGCACTTTTAATCACCGGCTCTGAGGGGTGACGCTTACCAAGGCGCGTCACCCGCATGCCTTGCAAAGCATGTTTCGAGACATTAGGAATATTAACATTTAACAACGTACCTGCGGTAAGCGCTTCGCGCTGACACATTTGCACCACTTGACGCGCAACGTGCTTGGCCGTGTCGAGAAACTCCCATCCTCGCTCGACCAAAGAGAAAGCAATCGCCGGGATATTAAATAAATGCCCTTCCATGGCTGCAGCAACGGTACCGGAGTATAACGTGTCATCGCCCATATTTGCCCCATTATTTATACCCGAAACAATCAAATCCGGTTTAAAATCCAGCAGCCCGGTCAAAGCAATGTGCACACAATCGGAGGGTGTGCCGTTTACAAAATAAAACCCGTTAGCAGCTTGACGTACGGAAAGGGGCCGATTTAGCGTCAACGCATTCGAAGAGGCACTACAATTAGTCTCTGGTGCCACCACAGTCAGTTCACCCAGCCCCTTTAACGCCTCATATAAGCCCTGAATGCCCTCTGCGGTATAGCCATCATCGTTTGAAATTAATATCTTCATTGCCATGCTTCCTTTTCTTATCACCAGTTTATTTGCTTATCTAATAGGCTGTTTGCCTTTTGCCGTTATTGTAAGCCGTATTATGGGGCTACAAGACCCACGCTCCTTTGGCTCTAAAAACCCTGGTGCCACAAATGTTTTACGTACTGGCAATAAAAAAGCTGCGATTTTTACTTTACTGGGCGATTTACTAAAGGGCACAGTTGCCGTATTACTGGCTCAGCAAGCCGTGCTGCTTTGGGGCTGGCCTGAAGCGAGTATGTATGCTGCAGCCATTGCAGTGTTTATGGGTCATTTATTTCCGATTAGCTTGGGCTTCAAAGGTGGCAAGGGCGTTGCGACTGCTTTGGGGGTCATCTTAGCCTTACAACCTTTGCTCGCGCTGGCGACCTTGCTGACGTGGCTGGTGGTGTTTTTTAGTAGTCGTTACTCATCCTTGGCGGCATTGGTGGCGGCCGTCTTAACGCCCGTTTATTACTTTGCAGGGGGCAGCCTTTTGTGGCCCCTATCAGG
>DWUQ01000123.1 GCA_019120675.1 Candidatus Paenalcaligenes intestinipullorum
ACGTGCCCACACCGCGTATTTTAGAATTGGGTACGGGCAGTGGCGCGATTGCGGTGTCGTTGGCGTTGGCGCGTCCCGATGCGCAGCTTTGGGCCACCGATATCAGCGACGCGGCTTTGGCGGTGGCGCAGCAAAATGCCCAAACTTTATGTGGGAAAGTCGAGTTTTTGCGTGGCAGTTGGTACGATGCTCTATCCGCACCCCATAGTGGTGTGTCAGCTCATTTTGATTTGATTGTGTCCAATCCGCCTTATATTGCGGCCGACGATACGCATCTGGGGCAGGGCGATCTACGGTTTGAGCCGCGTCAGGCCCTCACCGACGAGGCCAATGGGCTACAGGATTTACGCACCATTATTCAGGGTGCATCGCCTTGGTTACGGCCAGGCGGTCAATTATGGCTCGAACATGGGTGGCAACAAGCTGCCGATGTGCGAGAATTACTCCATCAAGCTGGGTTTACAGCCGTGTCCAGTCAACGCGATTTGGCGGGCATCGAACGGTTGTCTGGCGGAACTTTTTGATTTTTAGGGGCTAATATGAGCGATGTCCAAACTTTTATCCACGAAACCGTCACCGAAAATCCGGTGGTGCTGTTTATGAAGGGCACGGCCCAAATGCCACAGTGCGGTTTTTCCGCGCGTGTTGTGCAAATTCTCCGTGCCGTCGGTCTGACTCAGGTCGTGACCGTTAACGTGCTCGACGACGACGAGGTACGTCAAGGCATCAAGGACTACGCCAGCTGGCCCACCATCCCTCAGCTGTATATTGGCGGCGAGTTCATTGGTGGCTCGGACATCGTTTCCGAGATGTACGAAAACGGCGAGCTGGAAACCGCCCTTCGTGAGGCAGGCGCCCTAGAATGAACCCCTGTAACGGGCGCCCACGGCGCCTGATTATCGGTATGACGGGCGCAACCGGCGCCCTGTATACCGTTCGGCTCTTGCAGTTGCTGCGCCAGCATACCAATATCCAAAGCCATCTCGTGGTGTCGCCCGCGGCACTGCTGAATCTGGATGTCGAGCTGGGCCTATCCAAGGCCGAACTGCACCAGCTGGCTGATGTGGTGCACCCCATCAAGGATGTCGGTGCCAGCATTGCCAGCGGCAGTTTTCATACCGAGGGCATGGTGATTGTGCCGTGCTCCATGCGTAGCTTGGCGGCGGTGGCGCACGGCTTTGCCGACAACCTTATCACCCGTGCCGCCGATGTGGTGCTCAAGGAGCGTCGTCGTTTGGTGTTGGTGGTACGCGAAACCCCCTTTAACGCAGCGCACCTGCGCAATATGGCCGCCGTGACCGACATGGGGGGCATTATTTTCCCGCCCTTGCCGGCCTTTTACTTTAAGCCTACGAGCATCGAGCAGTTGGTGGATCACTCCATGCAGCGTGTGCTGGCGCTGCTGGGTATTGAGCTGCCCGACGCACCTGAGTGGCAGGGTGTGCGTACGCCCTAAGCTTTTTAGGCTTAAGAGCGCGCTCGAGCCACCACTGTGGGGCGCAAACGATCGGTCGCCCCATTTTCCATGTCCGCAGCGTTACTGGATTCGTCTACCTCATCGTGGTCGGCGTCCACACCAAAGCCATGGCCTAATACGGCTGGAAAGTCTTCCGCATCAAAGGCGGTATCGCCTTCGACCTTGCTCGCTTGCTCAGTGCTCAGCCCTGCAAAGTCAAACAACTCTCGGTCCATCAAATGTGAGGGCACGACTTTGTTCAGTGCGCCAAACACATTCCAAGTACGGCCAGGGAATTTTTTATCCCATTCGGCGATCATTCGGTTGGCTTCTTGGCGTTTGAGGTTTTCTTGTGAGCCACATAAATTACAAGGAATAATCGGAAAGCCTTGCAGCTCTGCATAGCGGATGATGTCTTTTTCCGAGACATAAGCCAACGGGCGAATCACAATATGCTTGCCGTTGTCGGCACGCAGCTTAGGCGGCATGGCTTTGAGGCGGCCACCATAAAACAAATTCAAGAAAAAGGTCGCCAAGATGTCATCACGGTGGTGCCCGAGGGCGATTTTAGTGGCGCCCAGCTCATTGGCCACGCGGTACAAGATGCCGCGACGCAGCCGTGAGCACAGTGAGCAGGTGGTTTTGCCCTCGGGGATGACTCGCTTCACAATTGAGTAGGTGTCTTGGGTTTCGATGTGATAGGGCACACCGAGCTGCTCTAGGTATTCGGGCAGCACGTGATCGGGAAAGCCAGGCTGTTTTTGATCTAAATTCACCGCCACGATCTCAAACTGAATCGGGGCACGGGCTTTCAGCGCCAGCAACAGGTTCAGCAGAGTGTAGGAGTCTTTTCCTCCCGACAGGCACACCATCACCTTGTCGCCGTCCTCAATCATATTGAAGTCGCCAATGGCACGGCCCGTTTCCCGCAATAGGCGTTTTTCGAGCTTGTTGTGGGCGTAGCGCTGCTTGCGCGCCTCAGGGCTATCAGGCATAGCGCTGGCAGTAGGGGAAAGAACGGTGCTCATGGGATCAAAATTCAACGGGGGAAATACAGGGAAAAGATAAAAATAGACAGGTTAAGGCAGCGTGGTGGCTCGTGCTACAAAAGTCCGTTTGCAGAATAAAATAGGCCATTGCCTATGCTAAGGGCGTGGGGCTCAAGCCATTCAAGGGGCAGTGGTCTATGGGCAATAAAAGCGTACGTTTCAGCTTAATCCCGTCAAGTTAACTCAAAGGGAATTAAGCTGAGTCGTCAAACGCCTACGCTTCACGAGACTGTTCTAGCTCAATGCCTACCGCAGCGCAATCCGCAAAGGCTTCTGGCTTACCAATCCGTAAACGCACACGAACAATCGCTGGGAAGTCTTGAAAAATACGTTGCGCTACCTGTTCGACTAGGCTTTCTAGCAAGTTTACGTGCCCTTGGGTGCATTCTTCAATCATCGCGTCACGCAACTGTCGGTAATCCAGCACAGTGGCAATGTCTTCATCGTTCACCCGCTGGCTGGTGCGTGCATCAAACTCCGCGTCAATGTAGATGGGCTGCGGAGCCTGCAACTCGTGCTCAAGGATACCGAGTCGCGCGTTTAAGGTTAAGCGATCAAAGAAAATACGACGCACACTGGGCGGAGTGTAAGGGTGGGTAGGCATATCGTAGAAAGAGAGCAAAAACGTGTGGAAAAATGTCTCCCGTATAGAGGTTCAACAGGAGCCCGAGCAGAATAATAACCCAGCTCCAGCCCCAGCTTTAGCCTTACCCGCCCACGATGCTGTGTAAGCGGTAGGCTGGGCAGCCACCGCCTTAGCAAGTATTGATGGCATGAAACGCTACGGGGTACTCAGCGAACTGGGTAGGCAGGCAGCGTTTACGGCACAGTGTTTGTTTGAATCGTTAAACGACTGCGTTGGGCGGGGGGCGCGCTCAGCGTCAGCGTATAACAACGTAGTTCATCGCGTCTAAACACATGAATCGTCACCGTATCGCCTGGTGCGTAGGCAGACAGCACGCGATCCAGCTCGCTTTGGCTTTGCGTACGCAAACCCTCTACGGCTACGAATACATCATGCGCTGACAAGCCCGCCTGATGCGCCGCCCCGTGTTCGTACACGGTGGCAATGCGTAGGCCTTGGTGGTCCGAGTGCAAGCGCACATCCAAGCTGGGTAGGTCGCTGGTGGCCTCCCACGTCAGGCACAAGCCATCGTGCGCGGCAATGGCTTCCAGCGGCAGCTCCTCGCAGCCCTGCACATACCGCTGTAAAAAGTCCGCACAATCCACTGCCGTGGCCGCATGAATTAAGGCAGGCATGGCGTTTTCGCCCACGCCATGTTGACCACCTTCAGCAAAGAAGCCCTGTCCAAATTCTTGCCAAAGGTGCTGCATCACCGCGTCTAAACTGGCACGGCCCTCAGACTGCTGTTGCAGATGCACGTCCAACGCCCACGCAATCAGTGCGCCTTTGCTGTAATAGCTGACCAAGGCGTTTGGGGAGTTTTCATCCTGCTTATAAAAGCGCGTCCACGCATCAAAGGAGCTTTGTGCCACGCTTTGCTTGTGGCGGCCTGGCGCACGGTACACCGCATCAATATTGCGTTGCAGCAGTTTTAAATATTCCGCTTGGCTAATCACGCCTGAGCGCCACAGCATCCGGTCATCGTAATAAGAGGTAAAGCCTTCAAACACCCACAGCAGCTCGGTATGGTTTGGCTCTAAGTAGCGATAGGGCGCAAAGACCGCCGGTTTAATACGTTTCACATGCCACGTGTGAAAATACTCGTGACTGACCAGCCCTAAAAAGGTCAGATAACCATCGGTTTTAGGTTGGTCGCGCTGGTTTAGGGTGGGTAGGTCACTGCGTGAGGCCATCAGAGCGGTACTGCTACGGTGCTCCAAGCCGCCATAATCGTTGCCTGTTACCATGGTCATAAACACATACCGGTCTGAGCTATCCAGTACTGGCACGCGCTGATGCTCTGGATCAAAGAGCCTGATCTGCGCTTCGCAAATGCGCTGGGTGTCCGCTGCAATGCGCTCTAAATCCAAGTTGGGAATCACGCCGGTAAACACCATTTCATGGGGTACGCCAAAGACGTCAAAGGCAATGGTTTGGGGCGTGCCCAGCTCGAAAGGGTGGTCAATCAGCGCATCGTAATTCGGAGCGACATAGGTGCCAAAGCCATACCGTTGGGCGGCCGTGGGGTGTCGAGAGGCCTCGGGCAAGCTGGTGTATACCTGCCAATCTGGGTGGGCTTCAGGCTGGTGTAGCGTGACGAGGCACGGTGTTTGCTCGTAACCGTCCGCCCCTAGAAACACACTGGTGCCATTGAAAAAAGCGTGGCTGTCGTCCACATGGGCGCTGCGCACCGACAAATCCCAGGCGTACACCACATACTCAATGTGCAATGTGCCTACAGCGGGGGCGCAGCGCCACGTGTGGTCACTGGTTTTGCGTACGTCGACTGGGCCATTCTCATCAAAAGCATGAATCTGTTCAATTTGACGGGCAAAGTCGCGGATCAGGTAGCTACCAGGGATCCAAGCCGGCAAAAATAGCCTTTGCCCAGCCGGATCAGGCACAGGAAGCTCAAGGCGCACGTGAATGCGGTGCCCCGCTACATCAGGAAAACGTAAGGTGTAGTGCAGTGCTCCGACGAAACTGCTCGCGCCGGACTCTGAGGAAGCAACAGAAGTAGACATAAAAAACCGTGAATAATCAGATGGCTAGCTGGAGGCCGTCAAAAAGCGCCACAGCGAGCGATCAAAAAGGGGTGTCAAGCAGGGCACGAGTTGTCTGTTGTAGTCCTGCTACGACTAAATTTTACACCTTAGTCGACACCTAGTAAAAACCCTAAACGCTAGGCGGGCTAAGGCTTTGCTTAATCTTTACAAAAAATGTTGCAATCATTCTCTCAAAAAAAGCAGGGCTGTGTTACAGAAAAGGCTGCATCAAGTTGCTTGAGCTTTCAAAAAACAGTTATACTTTATGGGTTTTGGCACTTGTCGCTTAATTTAGCAATGCGGGTTTAACAGCATATTTAGCCCCTAACTCCGTGGCTTTACACGGGTTTGTCAGGATAGATTGAAATGGAAAAGCTCGTTACACAAGACGCCAATCAGACCGGTAGCAATTTTTTACTAAATACTGAGTCCGAACACATTAGCAACGAATCAACGTCCACCCCCTTAGTCCTCACTGCTGAGCAAAAGTTGCGTATGACGCAGCGCGCAGCCCGAGGCATAGTGCGCACCCTAGGGGCGCAAGCCGTTATGGGCGTGGTGGTCGCAGCAGTGGCTTGGGCAGTAGGGGGTCACACCGCCGCCTTATCGGCATTACTCGGTGCAGCAGTGTATTGGGTCCCCAATGCATTATTTGCCTTGCGTTTGCTGATGCGGTTGTTTAGCGGCAAAACCGCCACCGTCGGAGCGTTTTTTATTGGTGAAATGCTCAAGCTCGGTACCGCATTGGTGCTGTTGGTGGGGGTGGCGTGGCTCGATACGGGCTGGCTCGTGTGGTTGGCTTTTTTAGCAGGATTGCTTGGGGTCTTAAAGGGATATGTGCTGTTGCTTGCTTTAGGCAAGCTGCCATAAATTTTCGGGCTCTGGCTCACAACGTACTGATCACAGGGTATACAGATGGCTGCTAGTGGTAATTCGCCCCAGTCTGATTACATCCAACATCACCTGGTACATTTAAACAATACCGGTGTGCAACAGGATGCACTCGCCGATTTCGGCGTTTTCAACTACGACTCCGCGTTCTGGGCTTTGCTTACTGGCCTGATTGCGGTGTTCTTCCTCTACAGAGCCGCCCGTCGCGCTACCGCTGGGGTTCCAGGCCGCTTTCAAGCCGCTGTCGAGCTCCTTGTGGACTGGGTGGGCGACCAAGCCAAATCCATCGTTCCCAACGAAGAATCCCGTCGTTTTATCGCGCCTTTGGCCCTTACGGTGTTTTTGTGGATCGTGCTCATGAACGTGCTCGATTTACTACCCGTTGACCTGCTGGGCTGGGTATTCATGACCACTGGAGTGGGCGCTGAGCAAGGCGATCCGTTGTATTACCACCGTATTTTGCCGACGGCTGACCTCAATATTCCTTTGGGTATGTCCCTAGGGGTGCTGCTGGTGTCGCTGTACTACGGCATCAAAATCAAAAAGCCAGGCGGTTTTGTTAAGGAACTGTTTACCGCACCCTTTACCTTCCCAGGTTTTGTGGGTGTGCTCATGGCACCGTTCAACCTCTTCCTCAACCTTGTCGAGTACGCTGCCAAGACCATTTCATTAGGTATGCGGTTGTTTGGCAATATGTTTGCTGGAGAGCTGGTATTTATGCTGATCGCCTTACTTGGCGGAGCATGGACAGGGTTTAATGGCGCAAGCCTTGGCTTGGGTATCGGTCAAGTAATAGCCGGTTCGATATGGGCAATTTTCCATATTCTAATCGTGTTGTTGCAGGCATTTATTTTCATGATGCTTACTCTGGTGTACCTAGGGCAAGCGCACGAAGGCCATTAATCAATTTCCGGGCAGGGTCGGTCGCCACGCCCGGGGCGCAGAACATCCTCTGCTTTTACTCAGTTTCTTTGTAATTTGAACTCAAGATTTTTAACCAAGGAGTTGTCATGACCAACGTCGCTTTAGTTGCCATTGCTTGCGGTTTCATCGTCGGTATCGGTGCGTTCGGTGCCAGTATCGGTATCGCCCTCATGGGTGGTAAATACCTCGAAGCCTCCGCTCGCCAGCCCGAGCTAATGAACGCTTTGCAAACCAAAATGTTCTTGTTGGCAGGTCTGATTGATGCGGCCTTCCTGATCGGTGTCGGTATCGCCATGTTCTTTGCGGTTGCAAACCCCTTCGTTGGCTAAGCATCCACTTTCGTTGTTCACAACGAAGGTCTGCAGTAACAGAAGTCAGCGGTGCCCAATACGTTTTGCGCCGCTCTCCACACAAACCAGTGTCCAGCACCTTTCGCTCGGCACTCGTGGTATTTAAGGGATACGACCGTGAATTTAAACGCGACTCTCGTCTATCAGATGATCGTGTTTTTCATCTTGGCGTGGTTTACGATGAAGTTCGTATGGCCGCCCTTGACGAAAGCAATTGAGGATCGTCGCCAGAAGATCGCCGAAGGCCTAGCGGCTGCCGAAAAAGGCAAAGCCGATTTGGCCCAAGCTCAAGCACGGATCAGCTTAATGGAAACCTCCGCTAAGTCTGATAACCATGCACGTTTAACCGACGCCGAAAAGCAAGCTGCTCAAATTATCGAGCAAGCTCGCGCTGAAGCCGAAAAAGAACGCGCACGCATTCTCGCCCAAGCCCAAGAAGACGCTGCCCAAGAGGCCCAGCGTTTACGCGACAGCTTGCGTGGTGAGGTGGCCGTGTTAGCGATAGCCGGTGCTGAGCGTATTCTTCGACGCGAAGTGGACGCTAACGCCCACGCCGAGCTCTTGACCCAGCTCGAAGCAGAACTTTAATCGGAAAGGTAACGGCCATGGCTGAACTATCGACTATTGCTCGACCTTACGCTGAAGCGTTATTTGAAGCGTTGCGTCAAGAACCGGCGACTCTAAACCAGTGGTCGGACCGCTTGTCCGAAATGGCTCAGGTGGCCGAACTTTCTGATGTCCAAGAGGCATTGACTCGCCCGACGCTTAGCAATGCTCAGCGTTTCGAGTTGTTTTCCGCTTTGCTGAAAACACCGCTGGATCAAACGGCAACCAACTTTATCCAGTTATTAATTGACAATGAGCGTTTGCTGGCCTTGCCGCAAATCGCTGAGCAATTCAATAACCTAAAACACAAGCTGGAAGGTAGTGCGATTGCTCGCATCACCAGCGCTTTCCCCATGGGCGATGCCGAGCTCCAAAAGCTCGTCGCGGCTTTGGAAAAGAAATTCGGCTTAAAACTTGAGCCCGTTGTGACCGTCGACGCTGATCTGATCGGTGGCGTTCGCGTGATGGTTGGCGACCAAGTACTTGACACTTCCGTGCAGGCCCAATTGGCCCGTATGCGCGACACACTGGCCGCTGCCTAATGGCAGCCCAGATTACAGGATTCTAGGAGTCTGAACATGCAACTTAATCCGTCTGAGATCAGCGAGTTGCTCAAGAGCCGCATTGAAGGCCTGAGCCCGTCCGCAGACATTCGCACCCAGGGCACGGTGGTTTCCGTGACCGACGGTATTACCCGCATTCACGGTTTGTCCGACGTAATGCAAGGCGAAATGCTGGAATTTCCCAACAACGTTTTCGGCTTGGCACTGAACCTCGAGCGCGATTCCGTTGGGGCGGTAATTCTAGGCGAGTACACCAGCGTATC
>DWUQ01000124.1 GCA_019120675.1 Candidatus Paenalcaligenes intestinipullorum
AAAGACTTCTTGGGGTTCTTGAGCGAAGCGTTTGAGGCGTTCAATCTTGCGTTGCAAACGTTGGCGGCCTTCGGCGAGAAGCGTGTCTTGGTCGAAGCGCCGAAAGTACAGCTCATTCACAATCGCCAGCACAAAGATTTCGAAGCCCATGACGTGCACTTGCGGCCCTTCGGCCACAATGATCAACCGATCACCCTCGGTGCGTACTTGGATGAAACGACGCTGATAGCGAAACACCGATAAATAATCAATGAAATCGGATTTCATATAGCGCAAACTGGCTAAATAATTCAGCTCATCGCTACGAAAGCGTAGGCTGCATAAATAATCCAGTTGGGATTCCACAGCGGGCGCTAATTCGCTCAGCGGGTATTCGGGGGTGTTACGGCACAAAAACTCGTAGCGTACCTGCGCAGCAGGGTGGCGATGCAGCATGGCTTGCCACATGGTGAATTTGTACAGATCGGTTTCGAGTAACGAGGTAATAACAGGTTGAAAAGGTTCGCTCATGAGTGCGTACGCTGCCGTAACAAATAGTAGAAACCTACTAGTCTACTTGGTTTCTAGCTTTCCGCGCAGTTTCCCATAAAAAACCTCGGGTCGTCTTGAACGACGAGCCGAGGTTTAATGGATTAGACCAATACCCGCTCAATTCCACCATGATTGGCCGCTTCGACATATTTGGGCATCCAGTCTGCGCCCAAAATGTGTTTGGCCATTTCGACGACGATGTAATCGGCTTCAACACCGGTGTCGCCTTGATAACGGCTGAGACCTTGCAAGCACGATGGGCAAGAGGTCAGCATTTTGACTTCACCACTAAAGCCGTCTTGGGTTAGAGTGGCTTGGTTTTTGACCAGTTCCTCTTGCTTACGGAAGCGAATCTGCGTGGAAATATCGGGGCGGCTGACCGCTAAGGTGCCTGACTCGCCACAGCAGCGATCGCTTTTTATCGTGGTGTCCCCGACCAACGACTTGACCGTGCGCATGGGGTCTTGCTGCTTCATAGGCGTGTGGCAGGGGTCGTGGTACATATAGCGTACGCCTTCTACGCCATCCAGCTTAATGCCTTTTTCGAGCAGAAACTCGTGAATATCAATCAGGCGGCAGCCGGGGAAGATTTTCTCGAATTCGTAGTTAGCCAGTTGGTCATAGCAGGTGCCACAGCTCACCACCACGGTTTTAATGTCCAGGTAGTTCAGCGTGGTGGCCATGCGGTGAAACAGCACACGGTTGTCGGTAATCATTTGCTCGGCTTTGTCGAGCTGACCGTTGCCGCGTTGCGGGTAGCCACAGCACAAGTAGCTGGGCGGTAAAACCGTTTGTACGCCAGCGTGCCACAGCATGGCTTGGGTGGCTAAGCCCACTTGAGAAAACAAGCGTTCTGAGCCACAGCCTGGGAAGTAAAACACCGCTTCGCTGTCCGCGGGCGTAGCGGGGTTACGGATAATCGGTACGTAATCGGGGTCCTCGATGTCCAGCAGCTTGCGCATAGGCTGCTTGGGTAAGTTGCCTGGCATCTTTTTATTAATAAAGTGGATCACCTGCTCGCGAATCGGGGCTTTGCCGACGGTAGCGGGCGGGGCGCTGACTTGCTTGCGTGCGGGCACGGCCAGCACATCGTGAGCGATGCGCTGAGCTTTGTAGCCCACGGATAATACTTTACGGGTGGTGTTGATCACGCGGGTGTCTTTGGCGTTTAAAAAGAACATGGCTGCGGCGGCGCCGGGCTTTTTGGACTTCTTGCCCATGCGCGTCAGCAGACCCCGCATTTCCATGGTGACGTCACCAAAGTCAATGTCAACAGGGCAGGGGTTAAAACACTTGTGGCACAAGGTACAGTGGTCGCTCACATCTTCAAATTCAGCCCAATGCTGCAAGCTAATGCCACGGCGAGTTTGCTCCTCGTATAAAAAGGCCTCGATGAGCAGGGACGTAGCCAGAATTTTATTGCGCGGTGAATACAACAAGTTGGCACGCGGCACATGGGTGGCACAGACGGGCTTGCATTTACCACAGCGTAGGCAGTCTTTGATGGCGTGTGAAATCGAGCCGATCTCGCTGCGTTGCATAATGAGTGATTCGTAGCTCAGTAAATTAAAGCTGGGTGTCCACGCACGGCTGAGATCCGCTCCGGGCATCAGTTTGCCGGCATTAAAGTGGTTGTGTGGATCGACTCGACGCTTGTAATCTTGGAAAGGCTGTAGCTCGTCTTGCGTCAGGTATTCGAATTTAGTCAGGCCAATACCGTGCTCGCCCGAGATCACGCCATCTAGGCCGCGCGCAATTTGCATGATCTTTGCCACGGTTTCGTTGGCCTGTTGCAACATTTCGTAGTCGTCGGAGTTGACTGGAATATTCGTATGTACGTTGCCATCGCCAGCGTGCATGTGCAGAGCGACAAACACACGGCTTTTTAATACCCGCTCATGCACCGCTTGGGCTTGGGCAAGGATGGCGGCACACTCTGCGCCTTGGAATAAGTCTTCGAGCTTGCCGCGCAGTTCGGTTTTCCATGAGGTGCGTAGGGTATGGTCTTGTAAAAGCTCGACGATACGAACGCTAGGGTCCGCTTCTAAGCGCTGATCAATCGCGTCTAAGGTGCTGGCTTCAAAGCCCAGCTCACCTAATGTGGCTCGCAGGGGTGCGGCGGCGTCATCCAGATGGGTTAACAGCCATTGCCAACGTTGACGCACTTGTTGCAATAGCGCTAACGCTTCTTGGCGGTGGCTTTCCAGTTCTTCGCGTGTGTAGCTGTCCGACTCATGGTCTTGGCTTTTGCCCAAAGGCAGCTCACCTTGGAAAAACTGTTCCAGCTCATCAACAAGACGCAGTTTGTTGCGGGTGGATAAATCAATATTGATGCGTTCGATCTCGTCGGTGTATTCGCCCATGCGCTCTAAGGGGATCACCACGTCTTCGTTGATTTTAAAGGCGTTGGTATGACGCGCGATGGCCGCGGTGCGAGCGCGATCCAACCAGAAGCGTTTGCGGGCTTCGGGGCTGACCGCCACAAAGCCTTCCCCATGGCGAGTGTTGGCAATGCGGATCACTTCGCTGGCTGCTGCGGCGACCGCATTGGCGTCATCACCGACGATATCGCCAATCAGTACCATTTTGGGCAGGGTGCCGCGCTTGCTCTTGGTGGCGTAGCCGACGGCACGTAAGTACCGTTCGTCTAAGTGCTCTAGGCCCGCCAATAAGGCGCCGTTGGCTTGGCCTTCGGTATCAAGGTAATGCTTCACCTCAACGATAGACGGTACGGCGTTGCGAGCGCTACCAAAGAACTCTAAGCACACCGTACGGGTGTGCTCAGGCATGCGATGCAAAATCCAGCGGGCAGCGGTAATTAGGCCGTCGCAGCCTTCTTTCTGAATGCCGGGTAAGCCGGATAGGAATTTGTCGGTGACGTCTTTGCCAAGGCCCGCTTTGCGGAAGCTGCGGCCCGCAATGCGCAGGGTTTCTTCGCGGAGTAGACGCTCGCCGGGCTCCAGATTGCCATCGTACCAGCGACATTCGAAGACCGCCTCGTCCACTTCATGGATTTTGCCTAGGTTGTGGTTGATGCGGGTGACCTCGAGCCAGTTGCCTTGGGGGTCCACCATGCGCCACCACGCTAAGTTATCTAAGGCGGTGCCCCACAGCACGGCCTTTTTGCCGCCGGCGTTCATGGCCACGTTGCCGCCGATACAGGAGGCGTCAGCGGAGGTTGGGTCGACGGCAAACACGCGACCCGCGGCTTCGGCGGCATCGGCAACCCGACGGGTGACCACACCGGCACCCGATAGAATCGTGTGTACGGGTGCGTCCACGCCCGGCAGGCTAATGGCTTCGACCTCACCCAGTGCGTCGAGTTTCTCGGTGTTAATCACCACCGAACGGGCGGTCAGTGGAATGGCGCCACCGGTATAGCCTGTACCGCCTCCACGGGGAATGATCGTAAGACCGAGCTCAATACAGGCTCGTACTAGAGGCGCAATTTCATTTTCTGTATCCGGCGTCAGCACGACAAAAGGGTATTCAACGCGCCAGTCGGTGGCGTCGGTGACGTGTGAAACGCGTGATAAGCCATCGAATTTGATGTTGTCAGCGCGGGTGAGGCGCGTGAGCTTTTTGGTGACTTGCTGGCGTAAGTCTAAGGCATCGCTAAAGGCGTTTTCAAACTCATCCACCGCGGCTCGGGCGGCATTCAATAAGCCTTGAACTTTACGATCGCGCTCCGAGACATCCACATCCCGTCGCTGATTAATTTCACTTAGCCGATGCCGGAGGGCTTCTAGGAGTTGGTTAAAGCGCTTGGGGTTGTGCAGCAGGTCGTCTTGCAAATACGGATTGCGACGGACCACCCAAATATCGCCCAGCACCTCAAACAGCATTTTGGCCGAACGTCCGGTGCGGCGCTCGCTGCGCAAGTCGCTCAGCTGTGACCACGCCTCGTCGCCGAGTAAGCGCAGGACAATTTCTCGATCTGAGTACGAAGTGTAGTTGTAGGGGATCTCACGCAGACGGTTAGCAGACACGGTGGGCGCATGAGCGGCGAGGTACTGACTGGCGACGGGGGCGTTCATATTAAAAAGCCGGCAAACGGCAGAAATAGAGCGTTAACAGAAACGCCATAGTTTAAAGCATGGGCTTAACGAGTGGTGGCTTTGGGGCGAATTGTCAAGAGACGTTGCACAGAAGCGCCACTTTTTAGTCTCTACAGTGTGAACGCTCGATTTAGCCTTGGAAGTACGGTAGCAGCATGGGCCACAGCCATAATAAAAAGCCAGTCATCAGCACATAGCGTAAAAACTTGCCGATGGCCATGTACACCGTGCACAAACCAAGTGGCAAGCGTAACCAGCCTGCAACACTGCATAATGGGTCACCCACGATGGGCAACCAAGACAGCAATAACGCTGCGGGGCCAAGTTTGTGGAACCAAGCTTGTACGGTATGGTGCCAGCGCCCTGTATGCTTAGGCTGGGCTTCGGCCTTTGGTGGCGCCACGCCTTGTGCTTGGGCGTGTGCAGTTTGCTTAGCTTGGTGTTCCTGCCAGCGTTCATAGCCATTGTGAGCTGCCCAGCCCATCCAGTAGCTGACGATACCGCCTAAGGTGTTTCCCACTGTGGCCACCACAACCGCTGGCCAAAACATTGTGGGTGCCAGCTGCAAATAACCAAACACAGCGGGCTCAGAACCGAGCGGCAGCAACGTTGCCGAGACAAAGCTGACAATAAAAATGGCCGATAAGCCAAACTCAGGCAAAGAAAAGGTCAATAAAAACCAATGAACGGCTGCTTGAACCCATGATTCCATCTTAGGTGCTCAGATAAGTTAGGCCATCTTGACTGCGAGAAGAGCAGCACGAAGCGTCTACTATGGCGGGATTGTGGGTTTTTTTCAATAGTTTGCGGGCTGGCTGGCGATGGGCTGTGGTATTCTTTTTGGTTTTCTGCGCTTGTTTTTGCCGCGTTGGCGGCCTTGGTTTGCCTTATGTCTAACGATTATTTAAAACGCATCCTTACCTCTCGGGTGTACGATGTGGTGCGTGAGTCTCCGCTGGAATACGCCCCTTTAGCCTCGGCGCGTATTGGCAATCGTCTGTTGCTCAAGCGTGAGGATCAGTTAGATGTATTTAGCTTCAAATTGCGCGGTGCCTACAACAAGATGGCCCATCTCAGTGCCGAGGAGCTTCAACGAGGCGTGATTGCCGCCTCGGCGGGCAACCATGCCCAAGGGGTGGCGTATTCCGCCAAGCGCTTAGGGGCGCGTGCGGTGATTGTTATGCCGGAAACCACGCCGCAAGTCAAAATTGATGGGGTTCGTCGCCATGGTGGCGAGGTGGTGTTGGCGGGTGAAAGCTTTTCTGATGCCTACGCCCACGCAGTCGAGTTAGAAAAAGCCGAAGGGCTGACTTTTGTTCACCCCTTTGATGACCCCGATGTGATTGCCGGACAGGGTACCGTGGGCATGGAAATCTTGCACCAGCATCCTGGGCCGATTCATGCGATTTTTGTGCCCATTGGTGGTGGTGGGCTGATTGCTGGGGTAGCGGCGTATGTGAAGCAGCTGCGCCCCGAAATCAAAGTAATCGGCGTACAAACCGAGGACTCGGCCGCTATGGCGCTCAGTGTGGCCGCCAAGGAGCGCTTGAATCTACCCGATGTGGGCTTGTTTTCGGATGGCACAGCGGTCAAACAGGTCGGTGCCGAGACCTTCCGCTTAGCACAGCAGTATGTGGACGATTATGTGTTGGTGGATACCGACGCGGTCTGTGCGGCCATCAAGGATGTGTTTCAAGACACCCGTAGCGTGGTCGAGCCGGCCGGCGCTTTAGCGATGGCAGGGGCGATGCGTTATGCCCAGCAGCATGGTTTGCAGCATCAAACGCTGATTGCCATCACCTCGGGTGCTAATATGAATTTTGATCGCTTGCGCTTTGTGGCCGAGCGCGCCGAGGTAGGCTTAGCGCGCGAAGCGGTGTTTGCGCTCACGATTCCTGAGCAGCGGGGGAGCTTTTTACGCTTAACCGATGCGCTGGGGAATCGTTCTGTGACCGAGTTTAATTACCGCATTTCGGATGCCGAGCAAGCGCATGTGTTTGTCGGCCTGCAAATTCATTCCGAGGCGGAAATTGCCGAATTGCAGCAGCATTTTGTAGACCAAGGCTTTCCCACCCAAGACCTCACGCACAATGAAATGGCCAAAACCCATATTCGCTATATGGTGGGTGGGCGCTCACCGTTGGCGGAGCACGAGCAGCTGTATCGTTTTGAGTTTCCCGAACGCCCAGGCGCATTGCGTAAATTTTTAAGCTCCATGAGCCCTGAGTGGAATATTAGTTTGTTTCACTATCGGAATCAGGGCGATGATTACGGTCGGGTATTGATTGGCTTGCAAGTGCCTCCTAGCGATAATGCCGCCTTGCAAAAGTTTTTAGACGTGGTGGGTTATCCATCTTGGGACGAGACCGATAACCCTGCCTTTAAATTGTTTCTGTAGAGGGGTGGTTGGCGGAGGTGGGTTGGGGACGAACCACTTGAGCGGGGAAATTGATGTGAAAACAGCTGCCTTCGCCCAGTCGGCTTTGAATCATTAGCTCGGCCTGATGGCGCAAGACGACATGACGTGTAATCGCCAGCCCTAAACCCGTACCGCCGGTAGCGCGAGCACGGCCTTTATCAGCCCGATAAAAGCGCTCGGTTAGGCGAGGCACATCTTGGGGCGCAATGCCAATGCCCGTGTCTTGAACTGCGAACTGTGCGCCGCCATTGGGGGAGCGAGCCCAACGGACTTGAATTGTGCCCCCAGCAGGGGTATAGCGCACAGCATTGGTGAGCAAGTTGGCAAAGGCCGACGCCAGCTCTTGCTCGGTACCAATTAGGTTGACATCCTCTTCCAGCTCGATTTGCCAACTATGCTGCTCATTCGACAGCAATTGAGCTTGTTGCAAAACGGCACGAATGACTTTGGTCGCGTGCACAATGAGGCCATCGTTGGAGCGTGAGCTTTCTAGACTGGAAAGTGTTAGCAAGTCTTCCACAATGGCCTGCATATGATGCGCTTGCTCACGCATTAATTGCTCATAATGACGCCGTTGTTCCGGAGCCAAGTGTGCGGCAGCCGGATCGCTCAAGGTCTCCAAAAAACCAATCAGCACGGTTAATGGGGTACGTAACTCGTGGGACACATTGGCGACGAAGTCTTTGCGAGTGGTTTCCAAGCGCTCCATCTGAGACATATCACGTGTGACCATCAAGGTCTGCGCCTGACCGTAAGCAATCAGTTGTACTAATAGGGCTTGCGGGCGTGAAGGCTGCGAGCTATGCAGCAGTAAAGGTGCTTCCCATGCCTCAGGTTGTTGTGCATAGGTTAGAAACTCAGGGGCGCGTAAAATATTGGTAATGGCGTGGTGACGGTCCGTGGCAATATTCAGACCGAGGTGTTGAGCCGCTGCGGCATTACACCATTGCACTTCCAACAGCTCGTTGAGCGTTAACACCCCGTCAGGCAAGGCTTCGGCTGCTAGGGTCGTGGCGTGTAGATCAGCGTGTAAGTGGCTTTTTTGT
>DWUQ01000125.1 GCA_019120675.1 Candidatus Paenalcaligenes intestinipullorum
GCATCGTGTGAACGACGCATGCCACGACGCGATGGGCTTTTTTTGTTTTGCTGAACAGCCATGATGACTCCTGAGTACAGGGCTAACCAACGATAGCGACTGGCCCCGAAAAGTTAATAGTAAATAAAAAAATGAGCTAGGGCTTTTTAAGCTTGCTCAACACGGCAAACGGGTTAGGTTTGTCGGAAGTGAAATCGGGCTCGTCCTCCTGAGGGTAACCCTCGGGCAAAGACGGGCATTCGTCGTGACGGGCCACGTAAGGTAAAGCAAGGATGATTTCGTCTTCGATTAACTCAAACAAATCAAAGCGTGTCGACGCCAAAATGCGATCCGGCCCCTCTACGTCTTCCTCGTCCAAATCCAGCTCGGCTTCGGTCGTGACGACTTCCAAATGGTTATCAACCTGCACTGGCCACTGCATCGGTTTCATGCAGCGTTGACAGCTTAGCATCATGTAACCATCGATCTTCAAATGAATGAATGCTCGACCGGTTGAATCCACCCTACCCTGAGCAGACCATGTAAACACTTGGTCCTTTTGGGAGGGCAGGCCTTCGGTAGCCCGTGAAAGCTGCGAGACGGTTAGCTCACCTGCTCGCTGTTCACCTAAGCGCGTAAACGCCAGAGTGTCTAACGTATAAAGTGATGTGTCCACAAACAGACCCCAGCATTCCAATAACGAAGGAAACGTAAGATAATACAGCGCTTAAGCTTGTACAGTCAAACCTTTAGCGACCCTCTCTTGTCATGCGTCTTATTCTAGCCTCCAGCTCACACTATCGTCGTAGTTTATTGGAACGTTTGGGCCTACCTTTTGAGTGTCACAGCCCAGATGTGGACGAAACACCACAGCCCCAGGAAAAGCCCTCCCAATTGGCTCAGCGTTTAGCTCAGGCCAAGGCTCAAGCCGTGGCCCAGCTGTACCCCGATGCGCTCGTCATTGGCTCCGATCAAGTCGCCGCTTTAGGTGATGAGCCCATTGGCAAAGCGGGCTCCCATTCCAAGGCGCTACAGCAGCTGCAGCGTTTGAGTGGCCAAACCGTTGTCTTCCAAACAGCCGTGTGCATTAGCCATGGCCACCAGATCGCTACTGCGCTCGTGCCCACCGAATGCCGTTTTCGCACGCTGACCTCTGCCGAAATTGAGCATTATCTGTTGCAAGACCTCCCTTATGATACCGCTGGCAGTGCTAAGGCTGAGCAGTTAGGCATTGCGTTGATGGAAAGCCTACGCTCAGACGACCCGACCGCTATTATTGGCCTACCTTTAATTGCCGTGTGCTCATTATTGCGCCAATTTGGGGTGAATCCTTTGCAGCCCGTGGCGACTGGCCTTTAAACTATGCGGTTTAGATCTATTTATTGAGCTGCTATGAGTCGTCTTGGTACCTTACATTTGATCCCTGTTAGTTTAGGCGAGGCCCCACTTGAGCGTTGGTTGCCAGCAGAAACTCAGGCTATCGCCCAAAACCTCGAAATTTATATCGCTGAAAATGCCAAAACTGCGCGGGCCTTTTTAAAGCAAGTTGAGGTCGTTCGGCCCATTCAAGACATTCTGATTCATACTTTAGATAAGCGCGGCACACCGACCGCAACCTTGGCGACGTGGCTGCAACCGCTCACTCAAGGCCAGGACATTGGTTTGGTCTCTGAAGCGGGTTGCCCTGCTGTAGCCGACCCTGGGGCTGCCGTCGTGCAGCAGGCGCATCGTTTGCTTGCCCCCGTACGGGCACATGTGGGTCCGTCCTCGATTTTGCTCAGCCTTATGGCCAGTGGGCTCAGCGGGCAAAACTTTGCCTTTCACGGCTACCCACCCGTCAAGGCCGACGCCCGTGCCAAGCAGCTGCGCGAGTGGGAGCAGTACTCCAAGCGCACCCGCCAAACGCAAATCTTTATCGAAACCCCTTATCGCAATGAGGCACTGTTTGCAGCCTTACTGCAAGAGCTTCAGCCTCAGACGCAGCTGTGTATTGCCCGGGCACTTACCACCGACGAGGAATGGGTGCGTAGCCAAACTGTAGCCCAATGGCGCAAGCAAGCAGCCCCTAATTTTGCTAAACACCCCTGTATTTTTCTTTTCCAAGCATGAGTGTACGGATGCTTTTTACCCCTGCCCTACGTCGCCTTACCACACTCGCCATAGTGAGCCTACTGAGCGCTTGCGCTCAAAGCCCGATTATTAAACTCGACAATGGACTCGCGGTGGACACGTCCTTAAATGCGGTAGGACAAAACAGTCGCGTGCGTCAAATTGTGCTGCATTACACGGCGGGGGATACACCGACTTCTCTCAAAGTACTTAGCCAGCAAGATGTCAGCAGCCACTACTTAATTACCGATGACAAAACACCTGTGGTGTATCGTTTGGTGGAAGAGGAGCGGCGTGCTTGGCATGCGGGCGTGAGCCATTGGGGGGAGCACCGAGACCTCAACACCAGCTCAATTGGGATTGAAATCGTCAACGCTGGCCGCTTGGCTGATGGCCAATGGGCGCCGTATTCAGACGCGCAAATTGAAACGGTAATTCGATTGCTGCAAGATTTAGTACAGCGCCATCGAATTACCCCTGACAATATTGTTGGGCACAGCGATATTGCTCCGCAACGAAAAACAGACCCCGGCCCTTTATTCCCTTGGAAGCGGCTCGCGCAGGCGGGCTTGGGCCGTTGGTATGACCCCCAAACTGTTGCCTACTACCAACAAGAGTTTGCGCTCGCCCTACCCTCTATCAATACCGTACAGCAGCAGCTGGCGAAGCTAGGCTATAACGTGCCCACTCATGGGCAATGGGATCGCGCCACACAAAATGTGTTGGCCGCGTTTCAAATGCACTATCGGCCCAGCGTGTACGACGGCCAGTTGGATGCCGAAACAGCAGCCATTTTGGCGGCTTTAAACCAGCACTAAGACACCAGAGGGCGTTTTACCAACCCCAATACCAGCTCTCGTAGCTCGGGGACCTGATGCACCATGTAGGTGGGCTTGGCTTTGTGCAAGGTATCTGGATCGTGTGCGCCATAGGTCACTGCAACGCTATCCAAGCCAGCGGTTTCAGCCATATAAATATCGTGAGTGGTATCGCCAATCATCAAGACGTCGCTGGCATCTAAACTGAGCTCATCCAAAAGCTCATACAGCATTTGTGGATGGGGCTTGCTTTGTGTTTCGTCCGCACAACGTGTAGCCGTAAAGAAATCGCTCAGGTGCACATTTCCTAACGTGCGCGTTAAACCTTCACGGCTTTTCCCTGTGGCAACGGCCAAAATGACGTCTTGATTTTTAAGCTCCGTCATAAAATCCAAAATGCCATCGAAGAGCTTGATATGAGGGTCGCGCTGAAAAAAGTGATGGCGATAGCGCTCTAAAAACAATGGCATTTGCTCGGCTGTCAGCTCAGGCACCGCTCGATATAATGCGCTTTCTAGGGACAAACCAATTACCCAGCTGGCGATGGCGGTGCTGGGCACGGGCAAACCCAAATCCCCACTTGCCAGCTGGATTGCCGTTGTAATGCTGTGGGTGGAATCCATTACCGTACCATCCCAATCAAAAATAACGGCCTCATAACGCTTCATGCTACTTCTCCAATAAATTTAAAAAACGTTGACACTCGTTGGGCAACGGGGCAAACAGCTCAATGGACTCACCCGAAATGGGGTGCTTGAACCGTAGGCGGCTCGCGTGCAAAAACATACGCTTAAAGCCCATACGCACTGCTTCGTCACGCGTTGCATCCGAACCATATTTATCATCGCCCACAATCGCAAAGCCCAAGTGAGCCAAATGCACGCGAATTTGGTGCGTACGCCCGGTGCGCAGATCCGCTTCGACTAAACTAAAACGGCCATAACGCTGCTGTAAGTTGATCACGGTGTGCGCAGGACGCCCTTGGGGATCAACGCGTACACGACGCTCCCCCGAGGCCGTTAGCCAACGCTGCAAGGGCAAGGAAATATGCTGACGCTGATTGACCCAATCGCCATCGACCAGAGCCAAATAAAACTTTTCAATTTGACCCTGACGGAACATCTCATGCAGGGCCACTAATGCACGGCGACGCTTAGCCAAGATCAACAATCCTGAGGTGTCACGGTCTAAGCGATGCGCCAACTCTAAAAACTTTTGCTGTGGCCGAGCGCTACGTAACTGCTCCACCACCACAAAGGCCACCCCGCTCCCTCCATGCACCGCTACCCCTTGAGGCTTATTGATTACCAATAGGTATTCATCCTCGTAAAGAATGGCAAACTCCGCGGCGGGGGCGGGACGCGGCTCATCCGGCTTGGGTAAACGCATGGGCGGAATGCGTATTTCATCACCCAGCTGCACACGGTAATCACTGCTGACTCGGCCTTTATTAACACGCACCTGACCGCTGCGCAACGCACGATAAATATGGCTTTTGGGCACTCCTCGACATAAGCGTAGTAAATAATTATCAATCCGTTGCCCCACATATTCAGCGTCTATTTGCTCGAATCGGACACGGGGTGGATCATTTTCGGTATTGAATGGTTTGCTCATGTTCAAAAGAGGCATATAATCGCCTCAGCCTATGAAAACTGTGACTCCGTACTACGTAGAGATGCAAAGGGTGCGTCTCCGTGTACGGCAAAGGCTTTATTGTACTGCCTCAGTTCCAGTTTTCGGGTCAAACGGTCGCCGGGATCCGCTTATTTATCCAGCACGAGGTCTTTATAGCCGTGCTGAGCACAGCGCTTGGTCCCGCGTGCGGCAAGAACACTTGCGAAAAGTCGTCGCTCTTTAGAATTTAGCACCAGACGCGAGCAAAACCCGAGTCTGCTTCGTTCCAGCAATTTTTTGTTCACCCTTAACTATCCGTGATACGAAACCCTATGCTGCCTGAACCGCGCCTTACATTGCGCATTGTGCCCCCAAATCCTCATTTTTTTACGACGGTGGGCACGGCCTGAGTTTACTCAGAGCCCTCCCACTCTGCAGTGCATCTGCTTCACACCGAGTGACCCGCGGTCGCGTGCCAATGTTGGCCCGCCATGACAACGGAGATTTACACTCATGAAACGCATGCTGTTCAATGCAACGCACCAAGAAGAATTACGCGTTGCGATTGTTGACGGTCAAAAATTGATTGACCTCGACATTGAAAGTGCTGGTCGCGAACAACGCAAAGGCAACATCTACAAGGGCGTGATCACTCGTATCGAGCCCGGCCTAGAGGCTTGCTTTGTTAGCTATGGCGAGGATCGCCATGGGTTTCTACCCTTCAAGGAAGTCGCACGCAGCTACTTCAAAGAAGGCGTAGACGTTCGCACTGCACGCATCCAAGAGGCCTTACACGAAGGCCAAGAGCTCATCATTCAAGTCGAAAAGGAAGAGCGCGGCAACAAAGGTGCCGCTTTGACCACCTTCATTTCTTTAGCTGGTCGCTACCTGGTGCTGATGCCCAACAACCCGCGCGGCGGTGGGGTCTCCCGTCGTGTTGAAGGGGAGGATCGCCAAGAGTTACGCGAAGCCATGTCGCAGTTGTCTACCCCTCAAGGCATGAGCATTATTGCGCGTACTGCGGGTATTGGTCGTAGTGTCGAGGAATTGCAATGGGATTTAAATTATCTGCTGCAACTGTGGACCGCCATTGATAGCGCTGCCAAAGAAAACGCTGCCCCGATTCTAATTTACCTAGAATCCAGTTTAGTCATTCGTGCCATCCGCGATTACTACTCTCAGGAAATCGGCGAAATCCTCATCGACACTGATGAAATTTACGAGCAAGCCACCGCTTTTATGGGTGTGGTTATGCCTAACGATGTACAACGCGTCAAAATGTACCGCGACGACATCCCGTTATTTTCGCGCTTCCAAATCGAAAACCAAATCGAGACCGCCTACTCACGTACCGTGCAGCTGCCTTCTGGTGGCTCCATTGTGATTGATCACACCGAGGCCTTGGTCGCCATTGATGTCAACTCCGCCCGCGCAACCCGTGGCTCCGACATCGAAGACACGGCCTTACAAACCAACCTTGAAGCCGCCGAAGAAGCCGCTCGTCAATTGCGCTTACGCGACTTGGGCGGCCTAATCGTGATCGATTTCATCGACATGGAAGACGCCAAAAACCAGCGCCTGACCGAGCAGCGTCTACGCGATGCGCTGCATGTGGACCGCGCTCGCGTCCAAATGGGCAAGATCTCTCGTTTTGGCCTAATGGAGCTGTCACGCCAGCGCTTACGCCCAGCACTAAACGAAGGCTCGCATATTCCTTGCCCACGCTGCACCGGCACAGGGGTAATCCGCGATGCCGAATCCAGCGCCTTGCATGTGTTGCGCTTGCTCCAAGAAGAAGCCATGAAGGACGGTACCGCCGCCATTCACGCTCAGCTTCCTGTCGATGTGGCCACCTACTTGCTCAACGAAAAGCGGGCGGATATCTCCAAAATCGAGTCTCGTCTCGATATCTCTTTGGTACTCATTCCAAACAAAAACCTCGAGACTCCCCATCATATTATTGAGCGCATTCGTCATGACGACGCACGCCTTGAGGAAGCCGTCTCCAGCCACAAACAGCCTCAAGCCGAAGCCCTTAACACCGTTGCATCGAAGCGCGACCAAGAGCAAAAGCCTCGTGCAGAAGCATTAGTCAAAGGCATACGCCCTGCCCAGCCAGCTCCGATTGTTGCACCTAAACCTGTCGCTGGCTTTTGGACTCGCCTGATGAGCTGGCTCACCGGTACGCCCGAGAACACACCCAAATCCGATTCCGCGCCCAAGAAGCGCACCAAACCCATACACAGCGAGGCCACTGAAGCCCGTGAACAAGACGAGCGTCAACGCCAGCAGCACTCGCGTCAGCGTCGTCATAACCGCCGTCAGCCTCAAGCCGAAGACAGCGCAAGCAAACCAGAGGCTTCCCAACACCGCGAATCCGAGGACAGCACTCGCGCCGAGCACAACCGACGCAATCGCCGTCGCGGCACCAAAAAGGCAGACGTTGAGCGCAGCAAAGCGGAGCACACAACTCAAACGGGCAACAGCCGCAACGATAGTCCAGCCGCTTCTACCGAGGAAAACAGCCACTCACCCAATCGCCGCCGTCGTGGCAGCCGTGGTCGCCGTCGTGATCAAACAGACAACACCACCTCCACAGTCGA
>DWUQ01000126.1 GCA_019120675.1 Candidatus Paenalcaligenes intestinipullorum
ATCGGTGCGTACGCGTTGGGAGCCCAGCTTGTTGTGGTAGACACTGGCTTCTAAGTCTTCCACTCGATCGGCTAGGGTGCGCTTACGGTCGGTATCAAAGAAAAACTCGGCATCCGCTAAACGTGGCAAGATCACCCGCTCGTTACCCTGAATAATGTTGCTGGGATCGTCCAACTCCATATTCGAGACCAGCAAAAACTTATTTGTTAATTGCTGCGTGTCGGGGTCAAACAAAGGGAAATAACGTTGATTCAACCGCATGGTTAGAATCAGGCATTCAGCGGGTACAGATAGAAATTTAGGATCGAATTCGCCCACATACACCGTTGGGTGCTCGACTAGCGCTGTGACCTCATCCAACAATTCTGCCACCTCAGGATCTGTCCCTAGGTTAGCATTTAAGCGATGACAAGCGGCATCAAGCTGCTTTTGGATGAGCGCCTTACGCTCACTAAAGGAGGCGATTACTTTGCCTTCTTCGGCAAGTTGTTGGACATAGCTTTCTGGTGACTGAATGGTGAGCTGCTTGCTGCCCATAAAGCGGTGGCCAGTGGATTCGTTGCTGCCCTGTAGCCCCAGTGCTTGCACCTCAATGACAGAGGTGCCCCATAACGCGACTAAGCCATGAGCGGGGCGCACAAAACGTACACTGGTGACCCCATCCGCAAGCTGGTAGCGCATCACTTTAGGGATGGGCAGATGGGTAATCGTATAGTCCAGCGCCTCTTGTAAGCCTTGTTCAAGCGTAGCGCCCGTCGCGAGGCCTTTTGCGAACACAAAATCTTGCTTACCATCCGACTCGACTTGCAATTGATCTGCACTGAGATGGCCTAACCCTTTGGCTTCCAAGCGCTTTAATAAGGCTTCGGAAGGGGCACCGCTCTCTGTAAAGGCGATTTTTACGGGCATTAGTTTTTCAGCAAAAGGCTGGTCTTCGGCTTGCCCACGTACAGCGGTAATAATCGTTGCGAGACGACGAGGGGTGGCATACGAGCTGACACGACTTAGTTCGGTGCTCAGCTGATGATCCGCCAAAACTTTATGTAACCCTGCCGAAAAGGCTTCGCTCATGCTTTGCAAGGCTTTAGGTGGGAGCTCTTCGGTTTGCAGCTCAACCAGTAAATTGTGCAAGGTGCCGTTTTCTGTATGCATTAACGTTGCTCCACAGCCTGAGAGGCCAACATAGGGAAACCGAGTCGTTCACGAGAGTGATAGTAGGCTTGGGCCACACCACGCGATAAGTTGCGAATACGTCCAATATAGGCTGCGCGCTCAGTGACGCTGATCGCACCGCGGGCGTCTAGTAGGTTGAAGGTGTGCGCGGCCTTAAGGGCTTGCTCGTAGGCGGGCAGCGCCAGATCGGCTTTGATCATACGTTTGGATTCGGTCTCGTAGTCTTGGAAGTGTTGGAACAGTACCGCCACATTAGAATGCTCAAAATTGTAGGTGGATTGTTCCACCTCGTTTTGATGATAAATATCGCGATAATAAACGGTATAGCCCGAAGCGTCCGTGGTCCAGACGAGGTCATACACACTTTCTACACCTTGGATATACATGGCCAAACGCTCTAAGCCATAAGTGATTTCGCCTGTGGCGGGCAAGCAATCCAGCCCCCCTACTTGTTGGAAGTAGGTGAATTGGGTGACTTCCATACCATTTAGCCAGACCTCCCAGCCGAGCCCCCAAGCGCCTAAGGTGGGGTTTTCCCAGTCGTCTTCGACAAAGCGAATATCGTGCTGCTGCGGATCAATACCCAGTTCTTTGAGAGAGCCTAAGTACAATTCCATGAAATTAGCCGGTGCTGGCTTCATCACGACTTGGTATTGGTAATAGTGCTGCAGACGATTTGGGTTTTCACCATAACGGCCATCGGTAGGGCGACGAGAAGGTTGCACATACGCGGCATTCCAAGGCTCGGGGCCAATGGCGCGTAAAAAAGTAGCCGTATGTGAGGTACCGGCCCCGACTTCTAGGTCAATGGGCTGCAACAGTGCACAACCTTGGGCGTCCCAATAATGTTGGAGCTTGAGTATGAGTTGCTGAAAGGTAAGCATAGAATCCGAGAGCGTTAAATAATAAAGTCGAAGCCGACAGGCTGGGCCGCTAAGTGAAAGGCGCACCAGCCAAAACCTATATTGTAGCCAAGCTCGTCCGATCGCGACCAGTTTGCTTAGGTCCGTGGACAAAAAAAGCGTTTGGACGCGTTAGCGGTTACGTATTGGTTACCCATCATTGAGCGTAATCGTCATCGCCTTCCTCCTCATCTCCCCCTAGTACTGCAATAGGTTGATGCGAAACGGCCACTAGAAGATCACTGAGGCGACCTTGTTTTAACGTTAAATTAGGCTGCAAGTCCGCGAGTGGGCGCAACACAAAGGCTCGCTCGTGCATACGTGGATGGGGCACAGTAAGCGCTTCCGTTTGAATCTGCTCTGAGCCAAACAGCAACAGGTCCAAATCCAAGGTGCGAGGAGCATTTTTAACACTACGAATACGGCCATGCTCGTGTTCGATGCGTTGCAGTTCGGTCAGGAGCTCGGTAGCCGACAACACCGTCGGAAAGCGGGCGACGGCATTAATGTAATCGGGGCCTTCGGCCTCGACGGGGGCGGTTTGATAAAAACGCGACAGCGCCACGTCTTGGGTGGCGCTAAGTGGTCGCAAGGCCTCCACCGCGTCCAACAATGTATCCACAGGGTCGCCCAAATTAGCACCTAAAGCAATATAAGCCGTAGTAGTCATAATCTTAATCCGAAGAGGTGGCGTTAGAACGTTGTCGTGGTCGACGACGGCGACGTGATCGGGTATTGCGAGTTGTTTGAGGGTTCGCGCGTTCGGCAATGAGTGCTGAGCGAGCTTCGCTGCTGTCTGCATTCGCTAAATCCATCCACCATTGCGCCATCACACTGTCTACTTCTTTATCCGCTGCACGAAGCTGTAGAAAGTCAACCGCAGCACGGAAACGGGGTTGCTCGATCATGCGCCAAATGGCTCGATTGTTGACCCGTTCAAAGCGGGTTTGTAAGAGCCAGATTTCACGCATATCGGTGTAGAACCGTCGCTGAATTGGGAGGACTTGAGCTTGCTGTTGGGTAATCTCATCACTGGCTTGCATCATAGCCTCTAAAGAGGGCAAGCCTGTCTTGCTGAGCTCCAGCCAACGTTGGCGCATAGGCTTCCAAAGCAACACCGCAAATAAAAAGCTGGGGCTCACGCCAAGCCCTTGGCGCACACGGGCATCACTGCGGGCAAAAGCAAGCTCTAAAAAGGTGCGCTCGCTGGGTTCGCGAAGGCTGTGCGCTAAAAATGGCAGCAAATAACTATGCAGCTGCTCATCGTGTAGCTGCTGTAAGCAGTTGACCGCTTGACCACAACTGAGCAGCTTAAGCAGCTCGTCAAAAAGTCGTGATTCGGGTACGTGAGCAATCAAATGCGCCAAACGTTGAATAGGCTCATGGGTAGCGGTTTCGATCGTGGCGTCCAACTTAGCAGCAAAGCGTACCGCGCGGAGCATTCGTACGGGGTCTTCGCGATAACGCGTCTCAGCGTCACCAATAATACGCACAATGCGGTTTTGTAAATCAGCGACACCATGATGGTAGTCAATCACCGTCTCGGTGAGTGGGTCGTAGTACAGCGCATTTAAGGTGAAATCTCGCCGTTTGGCGTCATCGGGCAGCTCCCCATACTGATTGTCGCGCAAAATACGGCCATGCGCATCGGTGCGGGAATCGCTTTCGTCTGGCGCGCGAAAGGTAGAGGTTTCGATGATTTCTCGTCCAAAGACCACGTGCACGAGCTTGAAGCGACGACCAATAATTCGTGCTCGCCGAAAAAGAGGGCGCACCTCCTCGGGGGTGGCGTTGGTGGCCACATCGAAGTCTTTGGGCTCTAAACCAGCAATTAAATCGCGTACCTCACCACCCACTACATAGGCTTCATAACCATGTTGCTGTAAGACTTCGCAAACTTTGATGGCGTGATGCGACACTAAGCGGCGCTTAATGCCGTGTTGTTCTGGCCCTAAACGGGCTGGCCCTTTAGGGCCAGAACCTGCAAACAGTCGTGAAACAAAGGTTTTGATGGTTTGTTTTAGCATGGGTGAGTTTAGGACTTGGCATCCATCATGGTTTCAAACAAATCCAATACTTGCCAGCCCCGAGCTAAGGCCACGTCGCGTAAGGCTGGGCTAGGGTTGGTGGCCACGGGGTCGGACACCACTTCGAGTAGTGGTAAGTCATTGGGTGAATCGCTATAGAACCAGATGCGTTCAAACTGGTCGCGGCGTAAGCCTAAATCATGCAACCATTGATCCACGCGAGTAATTTTACCCGCTTGGAAGCTGGGCACACCGTGAATTTTGCCGGTGTAGCGACCCTCTTTCTGCTCGGGTACGGTGGCTATTAAATGCTCAATACCAAAGGCGGCAGCAATGGGCGCGGTCACAAAGTGATTGGTGGCTGTGACGATGGCGCATAAGTGCCCTTGTTGCTGGTGATGGTTGACCAGCTCGATCGCAGCGGCCATTAAGGCAGGTTGTACGATTTCTTGCATGAATTCTTGGTGCCAAGCGGTGAGCTCGTGCGCTTCACCTCGTGTGAGTAGGCCCAACATGAATTCGGCGGCTTCCTCGGCGGTCAGCGAGCCTTGATTGTAACGCTCCATCAGCTCTTCATTTAAGCGCTGCGCGGCCACAGGATCCCCAGCTCGCCCCGTACGGGCTAGAAAATCGGCCCATTGATAATCGCTATCTAGGGGTAATAGAGTGTGGTCTAAATCAAAGAGGGCTAAATATTTAGGGGCGTTCATAAATACTAAAATGCATTAAGTAGGCAGCTTGCCTTCAGCTAATAAATCACGCAAAAGGGGCAACGTAATATGCCGTTTGCGTGTTAAGGAATAATGGTCTAAAGCGTCGATCAAGGCAATGACTCGGCTCATATCGCGCTCATAATGATTTAATACCCAGTTCATGACTTCAGGGGTGAGGTGCAAGTTGCGCTGATCGGCGCGGCGTTCCATCACTTCGGCGCGTTGCTCGTCTGAAAGTAAGGATAAGCGAAACACCAAGTCCCAGCCCAACCGAGTTCGTAAATCTTCGCGCACCTTTACACCGATCGGTGGCTCACGACCCGACAACAGTAGCGCAAAAGCCCGTCCGGTAGCAGCGACCTCGCGCCAACGGTTGTATAAAGCAAACACTGCGGCTTGGGCGGAGGTGGAGAATTTATCAACGTCATCAATCGCCACTAGTAGCGTGTTGATGTGCTCCGTTTCAGCCAGTCGTTTGATTTCTAAGGGCCTACTGGTAGCATCAAAAAAAGGGGCTTTCCATTGTAAAGCCATGGCTTTCAAGAGATGTGTTCGGCCGGCACCAGGTGGCCCATACAGATAAATAGCGCGGCCTGGGGCACACGCTTCTAAAGCATTCAAGACCTCTTGGTTGGCCCCCACTACAAAATTTTCCAGCGTCTGGGCAGGAGTGGGGGAAATATCTAGAATGAGTTGTTGGTTCATGTGTCGTACAATTCCATCCAACCTGTAATTTTTACATATCCTACGGCTTTTCTCATGACAAACAATCAATCCATATCCCTCACCTACCGTGACGCTGGCGTTGATATCGAAGCGGGCGACGCCCTCGTCGATCGTATCAAGCCTTTAGCCGCTAAAACCATGCGTCCAGGAGTGATGGCTGGTATAGGGGGCTTTGGTGCTCTTTTTGAGCTGCCCAAGCATTTAAAAGAACCCGTATTGGTGTCGGGCACCGATGGCGTGGGAACGAAATTACGTTTGGCCTTTGAGTGGCAGCGACACAATAAGGTTGGTATTGATCTGGTTGCCATGAGTGTCAATGACATTTTGGTACAAGGCGCGGAGCCATTGTACTTCCTAGATTACTTTGCATGTGGAACTTTATCTGTCGATACGGCAGCGGAAGTGGTGGCTGGGATTGCCAAAGGCTGCGAGCTATCGGGTTGTGCGTTAATTGGTGGTGAAACGGCAGAAATGCCTGGGATGTACCCCGAGGGTGAGTACGACCTGGCCGGGTTTGCGGTGGGGGCGGTCGAAAAAGCGCATATTATTTCTGGCCAAAGCATTCAAGCGGGTGACGCGATTTTAGGTTTGGCTTCCAGCGGTGCCCATTCTAATGGCTACTCGCTGATCCGTCGTATTTTGCAGCACGCCAACGCCAAACCGACTGACCTGTTGGATGGGCAGCCTTTAGCGGATGTGGTGATGGCGCCTACCCGCATTTATGTCAAATCCATTTTGGCTTTATTGGAAACGTATCGCGAGGCAGTCAAAGGCTTAGTCCATATTACTGGTGGCGGATTACTCGAAAATATTCCCCGAGTCTTGCCTAAAAACCTAGCCGCAAAAATTCAACGCAACGCTTGGGAAATGCCCGCACTTTTTCAGTGGTTGCAAAGCAATGGCGGTGTGGTTGACGATGAAATGTGGCGCGTCTCTAATTGTGGCATTGGCATGATTGTGGTGGTGCCCGCTGCACAGCGCGCTCAGGTGGCCGAACAATTGCGTCATAGCGGTGAAACGGTCTACGACTTGGGCGAGGTAGTCGCTCGAAATGACGGGGATGCCGCTGTACAAATGGTCTAAAAGCCCTTAATATTAACCCTGAGTCGACATCGACACGCTGGCCTAAACGCTTGCGTGCTGTCTTGCCCA
>DWUQ01000127.1 GCA_019120675.1 Candidatus Paenalcaligenes intestinipullorum
AAGGCGGCGGCGGCCTCGCGCAAGCTGTTGGGCACCAGCTGAAGCATATTGTCGGTGGAGCGCACGACAACGGGGATCACTAAAATGGCCAACGCAAAGGCCCCCGCCCAACCTGAGTAATAGCCTACTTGCTTGACGTAGACCGCATAAATAAACAGGCCAATAATAATGGAAGGCGCTGACAGCAAGACATCGTTAAGAAAGCGGGTGGCGGGTGCCAACCAACCACGACGACCGTATTCCGCCAGATAGGTACCCGCTAACACACCAATGGGTGTGCCAATCAGCGTGCCCAAACCCGCCATCATAAAGCTGCCTAATATGGGGTTGAGCAATCCCCCCTCCATGCCTGGCGGAGGCGTCGGCTGGGTAAACAACTGCCACGATAAGCTGGCTGCTCCTTTGGCAATCAAGGTCCACAATATCCATGCTAACCAGAACAAACCTGACAATAACGCCAGCATGGACAGTGTCAACATAAGTCTATTCAAGCGCTGACGACGGCGATATAAACGGTTGCCCGTGTGTAAGGCGCTCAAGGGCTGAGGCTGAGCCGGATCGACGGCAGAGATTGGCACAGTGGTTGTGACAGGCGTTGTAACACGGGTAGACATTATTTACCCTCCTGACTCGCTAAGCGCAGCAGCATCAACTTAGAAATCACCAACACCACGGTAGTGATGAGGAACAAAATTAAACCCAACTCTAACAATGCCGCCAACTGCAACCCTCCCGCTTCATTAAACTCATTGGCAATGGCTGAAGCGATAGAGTTGGAAGGACTAAACAATTCACCAAACTGCGCATTAAAGGAATTACCAATCACATAGGTAACAGCCATGGTCTCGCCTAAGGCGCGACCCAAACCCAGCATAATGCCGCCAATCACCCCATTGCGTGTAAAAGGCAACACCACTTTCCACATAACCTCCCACGTGGTGCTACCTAAACCATAAGCCGACTCTTTAAGCAGGTTGGGCACGAGATCAAACACATCACGCATGACTGCGGTAATAAATGGAATGATCATAATCGAGAGTACGAGCCCCGCTGTAAATAAGCCTGTGCCATAGGCTGCACCACCAAAGATCACATTAAGTACGGGAACGTGCTCAAAGAGAGAAATAAGAGAGGGTTGAATATAGGTTTGAAAAATAGGCACAAACACAAACAACCCCCACATCCCATAAATAATCGAGGGAATGGCAGCCAGCATTTCAATAGCCGTACCTAGGGGTCGCCGTAGCCAAGCGGGTGCTAGCTCAGTCAGGAACATAGCGATGCCAAAGGATACGGGGATAGCGATGGTTAAGGCCAAGGCCGAAGTGACTAAGGTGCCATAAATCGGCACTAGGGCACCATAGCGATCCTGGACTGGGTCCCACTCATCGGACCATAGAAACGACCACCCATGCGCAACGATGGATTCGCGACTGCCATAAATTAAGGACAGGGCAATGCCCGCTAACAACAAAAACACGAGCAAGGCAAAAAACCGGGTTAGGTTTTTAAAGCACCAATCAGCAAAAACATGCGAGGGTTGTTTCATAAATACTAGTAAATAGAATAAAAACACGCTAGGTACAGCGAAGATCTTTGGCAGCTAAACTTGCTTATAAAACCTTATCACCAAGTGATGTATCACGTAGACCATTTTTTACTTCATGTGGAAGCATGCTTCCGAATAGATTGGCGTTTAGCCCCGCTAACCGCCTAGATAGGTGGCTGGCGGGGCAGTTTTGTGCACCGTACCGTAAGCTTAGGGAGCCCAGATGGCTTTGCCCTCTGTGGATTTTAGACTACTGGACCACGCCTGACGTATTTCATCGGTCACTTCATTGGGTAAGGCCACATAGTCCAACTCAGCGGCTTGCGTGCTGCCGTTTTTAAAGGCCCAATCAAAAAACTCTAATACTGCGGTGGCTTTTTCTGTAGAGCGTGCCGTTTTGGGCACCAGAATAAACGAGGCCGCGGTAATGGGCCAAGAGTCCGCTCCGGGCTCGTTGGTGAGCACCACACCCATACCTGGTGTACCGTTCCAGTCGGCGTTGGCTGCGGCCGCAGCAAAGCTTTCTTGATTAGGTTGTACAAACTGTTGGTCTAAATTTTGCAGCTGCGCCCAAGACAGATTGTTTTGCTTGGCGTACGCGTATTCCACATAGCCAATGGAGTTTTTCAACTGGCGTACATAAGCGGCGACGCCCTCGTTGCCTTTACCCCCTTGACCGGTGGGCCAGCGTACGGCTTTGCCTTCGCCGACGCGATTCTTCCAATCGCTTGAGACTTTAGATAAGTAATTGGTCCAGCCAAAGGTCGTGCCCGAACCATCCGAACGGTGGATAACCACAATAGATTTCGCTGGCAGGTTGAGGTCAGGATTCAGCGCTTTAATGGCCTCATCATCCCATTTTTTAATATCACCAAGGTAAATCTTGGCTAACACATCGCCGGTTAAGCGTAGGGCACCGGGCTCCACGCCTTCAATATTCACCACGGGGACGGTGCCGCCCACAATCGCTGGAAACTGTAAAAGCTCGTGCTTAGTTAAGAGCTCCTCGGACATGGGGTCGTCAGAAGCGCCGAAATCCACTGTGCCCGCAATAATTTGCTGCT
>DWUQ01000128.1 GCA_019120675.1 Candidatus Paenalcaligenes intestinipullorum
CCCGTTTCCGCGGATTGGCGTATTCAAAAGCTTGCCGATGCCCTCCAACAGCCTGACCAGCTGCGTGTGCCCCTCAAGGACTGGTCCACCCAATTGGCATTAAGCGAACGCTCCTTAGCACGGCTGGTCAAGCAAGAAACTGGACTGACTTTTGGTTTATGGCGACAACGCTTTCAACTGGTACAGGCTCTACCGCTATTAGCCAGTGGCAAATCAGTGCATTACACCGCACAAAGTATAGGCTACCAATCGGTCAATGCGTTTATTACGATGTTTAAAAAAGCGCTTGGCTTAACCCCTGCTCAGTACCAACGACGGCTATGGTTGCCCCCAAACCCCGATCCCCTCTAAGCAAACTGTTTTATCTTGGCGTAGGCTGGTTTGCTTTGGGCATGAGCGTGTTGGGGATATTTCTGCCGTTATTGCCGACGACGCCCTTTTTGTTGCTGGCTTGTGCTTGCTTTATGCGCGGCTCGCAGCGCATGGCACTGTGGCTCCTGAATCATCGTTGGTTTGGCTCGTACATACGTGACTTTCATGAAAACCGTGGCCTCACCGTACAAACCAAAGTGCGAGCGATTGTGGTTATGTGGGTGTCTTTAGCATTATCGGCGTATATTGTGCCGTTGGTGTGGGTACGCTGGTTTTTGCTGGTGCCCGGCATTTGTGTAACGGTCTATTTATGGCGCTTTAAAACGCGAGGGCCATTAGGGAACGATGCAACGATTAGCGATTAGGAGTACTGCGTAGAGCTGGTCGGCGATAAGCTACAGACGCATCGTTTTGAGGGCCAGCCCGCACAGCAGCGCTTTCACTTGCAACGAAACGTCCAGCACTGGGGGGTGCCTTACCCCCCCTTTGTTTGTGCCCAGCACCATTACGGTGCACTACCAGTAGCGGGGCTTACAAAAAAACCCACTGTCTAATATAGACAGCGGGTTTTACGCTTATCGACATGAAAGAGGCCCATCATGGCCTCAATACATGAATTACATGTTGTCGATCATGACGTCGCCAAAGCCAGAGCACGACACTTGGTTCGCACCTTCGAGTAGGCGAGCAAAGTCGTACGTGACTTTTTTGGACAAAATGGCCTTTTCCATGCTGGAAATAATGAGGTCAGCCGCTTCGGTCCAGCCCATGTGACGCAACATCATTTCGGCCGACAAAATCAGGGAACCAGGGTTCACGTAGTCTTTGCCTGCGTATTTAGGTGCTGTACCGTGGGTGGCTTCAAACATGGCGACAGAGTCGGACAAGTTGGCACCTGGAGCAATACCAATACCGCCCACCTGAGCAGCCAAGGCATCGGAAATGTAGTCGCCGTTGAGGTTCAACGTGGCAATCACATCGTACTCGGCGGGGCGCAGCAGGATTTGCTGTAGGAAGGCATCGGCAATGGAGTCTTTGATGACGATGTCTTTGCCTGTTTTGGGGTTTTTAAATTTGCACCATGGGCCGCCATCGATCAGCTCGGCACCGAACTCTTCACGCGCCAGCTCGTAGCCCCAGTCACGGAAGCCACCCTCGGTGAATTTCATGATGTTGCCCTTGTGCACCAAGGTGACGGACGAACGATCGTTGTCAATGGCGTACTGAATGGCTTTGCGCACTAAACGCTTGGTGCCCTCGGAGGAGACGGGCTTGACACCAATACCAGAGGTCTCGGGGAAGCGAATTTTGTCGACCTTGAGCTCGTTTTGCAAAAAGCTAATGAGCTTTTTAGCATCGGCAGAACCGGCTTCGAACTCAACACCCGCGTAGATATCCTCGGAGTTTTCGCGGAAGATCACCATATTGGTTTTTTCGGGCTCACGTACAGGTGAAGGCACGCCTTTGAAGTAACGCACGGGGCGCAGGCAGACGTAGAGGTCTAAGCGCTGACGCAGCGCGACGTTGAGCGAGCGAATACCACCACCAACCGGTGTGGTGAGAGGGCCTTTGATGGACACCACATAGTCTTTGACGGCGTCGAGGGTTTCATCCGGTAACCACACATCGGGGCCGTAAACGTTGGTGGATTTTTCGCCAGCGTAGACTTCCATCCAGTGGATTTTACGCTTGCCACCATAGGCTTTTTTGACGGCCGCATCCACCACCTTGATCATGACGGGGGAGATGTCTACGCCCGTGCCATCACCCTCGATATAGGGAATGATGGGTTGCTCGGGAACGTTTAGGGAGGAATCGGCATTAACTGTGATTTTCTGCCCCTGATCTGGGACTTTAATGTGCTGATAAGACATGTAGGCTCCGTTGATGCTCAAGATTATTAAAATTCAATAACAGCGTATTGACGCGTTGTTCAGTCTTATATAAGAGTGTAACGTAAAACACAGCAAAACGGTGTAGTCACGTTAAAATGCTTCCATACCTGTATTTAAAGATGGACTGCTATGTTTAACCCTTCTCGTGACCAAGTGCGCCAGTTTTTTATTGAAGCGTGGCACAAGCACTGTAATCAAGGCGTGCTCACCCCATTAGAGATGATCGCTGTGGACTGGATTCGTGAGCATCCAGAATACCACGAGCTGCTGATCGACCCCGATGCGGTGCACAGCGACTTTAGTGTCGAAAAAGGTCAAACCAACCCTTTTCTGCATTTATCCATGCACCTCGCCATTCACGAACAGTTGTCGATTGATCAGCCGCCTGGGATCAAGGCGGCGCATCAGGCCTTATTGGAGCAACTTGGCCCCCACGAGGCCGCACACCGCGTGATGGACGCATTAGGCGAAGTCATCTGGGAAGCACAACGCTTAAATAAACCCCTAGATAATGAGCGTTATCTAGAGCTCATTCGCCGCTACACCACTCGACTGTAAAAGCTTTCATTTACTTTGTGTTTGCACTAAGCGAATATCGACTATTACACTCACTTCATTCCCAACCTTTTGGATGATGGCTGATATGCTTTTTCTGCGTTCCCGCTCACTGGCTGGTTATGTGGGCATCACTGTTGGTAGTTTTTTTCTGGTTGCCGGCTCGGCGTATGCGTTGCCTAAAGGGGTGACCCAAGGCAGTAGTATCGAAGGCGTTACGGAATACACTCTGCAAAACGGCTTGAAAGTACTGCTGGCAGCGGATGCTTCGCAACCCAGCACCACAGTCAACATGACCTATTTAGTGGGTTCACGCCATGAAAACTACGGCCAAACCGGTATGGCACACTTGCTGGAACACATGATGTTTCGGGGCACACCCAAACTGCCCAACGCTTTAGCGGAGTTTTCTAAGCGTGGTTTGGCGGCCAACGGCACGACCTCGGCGGATCGCACCAATTATTACGCCACCTTCGCCGCCAACCCCGACACCCTAAACTGGTATTTGGACTGGCAGGCCGACACCATGGTTAACGCCACGATTTCTCGTGAAGACCTGGATGCAGAAATGACCGTGGTGCGCAACGAAATGGAAAGCGGCGAAAACAACCCGTTCCGTGTGCTGATGCAGAAAATGTTCGCTTCAGCCTTCCAGTGGCACAACTACGGCAAAAGCACCATCGGCGCCCGCTCAGATGTAGAAAACGTTGATATTGCTCAACTGCGCGCGTTTTATCACGAGTACTATCAGCCCGATAACGCGGTGCTCATTGTGACGGGGCAATTTGATCCCGACGCCACCCTTACGCATATCGCCAAAGCCTTTAACACCATCCCCAAGCCCAAGCGTAGCTTGCCCCCCGAATACACCGAAGAGCCCGTACAAGACGGCCCACGTCGTGTCACATTGCGTCGTCATGGTGGCTCACCGCTGGCAGCGGCTCTGTATCATATCCCTGCCGCCTCCGCCCTAGAATATATCCCCCTCAGTATCGGCATTGGCGTACTGAGCGATACCCCGTCTGGTCGTTTATATCAGAACCTAGTCGATAAAAACTTGGCCACCTCGGTATTCGGCTTTGCTAGTGATTCCTACGCGCCGGGTTACGCGCTGTTTGGGGCACAATTACAAAGCAACATGTCCCCCCAAGAGAGCTTAAACGCCCTGACGGCAACCATCGAGGACGCCGCCCAGCAGCCCTTCAAAGACGACGACATTCAACGCATTCGTAGTCAGTGGCTCAACGGTTGGGCCAAAACCTATGCCGATGCCAGTCAACTGGCCAGTGCCTTATCGGAAAGCACCGCCAGCGGCGATTGGCGCTTGTTTTTCTTGCAGCGTGACCAAGTCGAGCAACTGCGCACCGAGGAGGTCAACGAGGCCGTAGCACGCTGGTTGGTGGCCGATAACCGCACCAGCGGTATTTACGAACCGACCGATACCCCAAAACGCGCCCCAGCCGCCACCAAACCTGATTTATCTAAACGCTTAGAAAACTACCAAGGCAAAGGGGCTACCGCCGAGGTCGAAGCGTTTGCACCAACTGTGGACAACATTCAGGCCAACACACAGGTAGAAAGCCTCCCCCTCAAGGAAGGGCTCGGCGAGGTCAAGCTGGCCTTGCTCCCCAAAGCCACGCGTGGCAACCGTGTTGAGGCAATACTGAGCCTGCAATTTGGCAGCCCTGAACAGCTGAAAGGCAGCGGCAGTGTCGGGGAGGCCGTGGCGGATTTATTAGAATATGGCACCCCTTCTCGCTCACGTCAGCACATTGCCGATCAATTTACCGAGCTGCAATCCGACGTCAGCTTTAGCGGTGACAGCAATTCCCTAACCGTGCGGATTTCCACCCTCAAAGATCAGTTGGCCCCAACCTTGGATTTGGTGCTAGAGATTTTACGTGAGGCCAACTTCCCTGAAAGTGAAGTGGACAAATACAAAAACCAACTGCTGACGTACTATCAAACCGCCCTAACTGAGCCCAGCAGCTTAGCCGCTGAAGCGCTCAGCCAGCACGATAACCCATGGCCCAAAGACGATATTCGCTACCAGCCTAGCCTCAAAGAAAGCATTGCCGAAGCTGAAGGG
>DWUQ01000129.1 GCA_019120675.1 Candidatus Paenalcaligenes intestinipullorum
CAGTTCGTGTACCGTTCGGGTGCCTTTATGAAGCCCATTTACGGCTTGGCCAAGGGCTTGGTACGTGATGGCGGTAAAGCACGTATTGTGTTCTCCGAAGGTGAAGACGAGCGCGTGTTGCGTGCGGTCCAAGTAGTGGTGGATGAAAAGCTTGCGCGTCCGATTCTAATTGGTCGCCCAGCCGTACTGCAGCAGCGCATTGAGCGCTATGGTTTACGCTTGCGCTTAGGGGTGGATGTGGAGGTCACCAATCCCGAGCAAGACGATCGCTTCCACAAGTATTGGACCACTTACTGGGAGCTCATGTGCCGTCAAGGCATCACCAAAGAAATGGCCCGCATTGAAATGCGTCGTCGTTTAACACTCATTGGTGCCATGATGATCCACGTGGGCGATGCCGATGGCATGATTTGCGGTACGGTCGGCACGTACAGCAACCATTTGCGCTTTATTGACGAGGTGATTGGCAAGCGAGCCGGTGTAAACAGCTACGGAGCGATGAATATTCTGCTGTTGGGCGAACGTACCGTTGCTTTGGCCGATACCCATGTCAACGACAACCCCAACGCTGAGCAGATTGCAGAAATCACCATCGCTGCCGCCAATCGCATGCGTGAGCTGAATATCGAGCCCAAAGCAGCCTTGCTTTCGCGTTCCAACTTTGGTTCGGGGACGTCGTCTTCGGGCGAAAAAATGCGCGCTGCCTTGGCGATCGTGCGTGAGCAAGCGCCCGAACTGGAAATTGATGGGGAAATGCACGGAGATTGCGCGTTAGATGAAAACCTTCGCAAACGGATTTTGCCTACCACAACGCTAAGCGGTTCAGCGAATTTATTGGTCTGCCCCAATGTGGACGCCGCTAATATCGCCTATAACCTCTTAAAGACGGATGCGGGTGGTAGTGTGGCAGTTGGTCCATTTTTGTTAGGCGTCAACGCGCCGATCAATATCCTCACCTCCAGTTCATCGGTGCGCCGCATTATTAATATGACAGCGTTAACGGTAGTGGATGCGAACATCAGCAGCGACTAATCCGTCGGCAGCGCCCATTACCCCTGTGCAGCCTCTTTCTGCCCCGGTGCCCGAACGGGCGCCAGTGGGCGTAGTCCTAACAGGAGGGGGCGCACGAGGGGCCTACCAGGCAGGTGTGATCTCTGCGCTGATGGATATCCTCGATCCACATCGCGACCCAAACTTTAAAAGTCCCTTTTCCATTGTGTGTGGCACCTCAGCGGGCTCTATTAATGCAGCAGGTCTCGCTTGCTATGCGGATGCGCCTCATGAGGGGGCTGAACGTATGCGCCAGTTATGGGGTGGGCTAAAAACGCACGATATTTTTGAGGCCGATGGGGGCGCACTCTTGCGCACGGGTTGGCGTTGGTTGGCGACCCTAAGTCTCGGCTGGATGATGCCAAATTTGCGGCGTAATATCCCGCATTCTTTGCTCAACAACACACCATTACGTCGTTTGTTGCAACGCACCATAGACTTCGATCGCTTAAAGGCCAATTTGCATTTACGTTATTTAGATGCGTTGGCCATTACGGCAACCGCCTACACCACGGGCGAGCACTTAACTTTTTATCAATCCGAGCAAAAGGCCATTACCCCTTGGCATCGATCGTTGCGTCGAGCCATTCCATGTCGTATTGGTGTGGACCACTTGTTGGCGTCTAGCGCTATTCCCTTTGTGTTTCCGGCGCAGGCTATTTTGGTGGCGGGTGGGATCAAATGGTGTGGTGATGGTACGATGCGACAATTAGCACCAATTAGCCCAGCAATTCACTTAGGAGCCGAAAAAGTGGTTATTATCGGCACGGGCTTCAACGATGAAACCTATCCTGATGATCACGTAACGGATCCCGCCTACCCATCACTGGCTCAAATTGCAGGACACACCCTTTCCAATATTTTTCTGGATAGTGTGGCGATTGATATTGAACGTATGGAGCGGATTAATCAATTACTGTCGAAGCTGCCACCAGAGGTCGCCCAAGCGCAGCCCCTAAAGCAGGTCAGTACTTTTTCCATTACGCCTAGTCAATCGATTGATGAAATTGCCATCAAGCATTACGAGCGTATGCCGCGCTCGGCACGGGCGTTGTTTCGCGTGCTGGGTGTTTCGGCCAAATCTGGGCCCACTACGGGGGGCTCATTAATTTCTTATTTGTTGTTTGAATCAGCCTTTACCCAAGAGCTGATAGAGTTAGGTAGATCAGATACTATGAACCGACTTGAGGAAGTCAAAGCGTTTTTTAAGGAGTCGTCGCAATGAGCGAAAGCCACAAATTGCAAGAATTGCTGCAAGCTGGGGGTTTAGTCACTGCAACGGAACAGCAACAAGCACAAATCTTTGCTATGGCCGAGCTGGCGGACATTACCGTTGGTGTGGTGGAGTGTGACCGTGCCCGCAGTCGCTCTGCTGTGCTGCGAGCGATTGTTAAAGCCGTGGATTATCCTGATTTTTTTGGGAGCGATCTAGACGCGCTGTACGATTGCTTATGCGATACCGTCATGGATCAAAAAGTTGGGCTGTATTTATGGTTCAATAATTTGCACACGGGCGATCCCGTCTTGGCTGAGCATGCCGAGGCGATTTTAAGCGTGTGCAACGATGTGGTGGATTTTGCCAGTAACAAGGATCGTCTGTTTGCGTACAGCGTGATTCATGCGGGTAAGCATCCCGATCCTGAGCCGGGTGTCGCACCGACCCCTTATTCTGGACCTGAGGACGACGCTGACGTTAAAAGCACGACGGCCGATGGCGATGACACCGAGGAAGACTACTAGAAGCTAGCGTTCATTACAGCCAGCCAAGTCGTGCACTGCACGCTGACACCAAGGCAATCGCAGCCGTTTCAGTACGTAAAATTCGCTCACCAAAGCGCATCGAAAAAGCCCCAGCCTCTAAAGCTTGGGCTTTTTCTATTTCGGACCAGCCACCTTCCGGTCCGATGAGCAGCACCAACTCGGCTTCAGGCCAATGTGCTACATCAGCCAAGGCGCTGTCTAAGTTATTGGAGGCATCGGGATCGCAAAAGATAATGCGTCGATGCGGATCGGTGGGTAGGCTATGCAAAAAAGCTTCTAGGCTTTGGGGCGTTGACACGCCCATGACTCGGTTGCGACCACATTGTTCGCTGGCGGATTGCGCCACACGCTGCCAATGACTCACGCGTTTGGTTAAGCGCTCACCCGTGAGCTGCAGCACGCTATGTCGAGCAGCAATCGGCGCCAAGTGGCTTACACCCACTTCGGCGCTTTTTTCAGTAATCCAATCCATCTTATTACCCGAGGCCAGTCCCTGAGCCACAGTAATACGTTGCGGCAGTTCACGCTCAATGGGCTCATAACTCAGGATTTGGGCTTGCAATGCCTTACCATTTTGTTGTAAAGATGCTAAAAATTGCCCCCCTTGGCCGTTAAATAACCAAAGCTCTGCGCCTGCCTTTAAACGTAGGACACGGCCAATATAATGGGCGGTGTCGGGTTCAAGATCAATGGTTGCGCCTGTTTCCAGTGTCTGGTCACAAAAAAAGCGGGGCAAGCTCATAATAAAATTCCTTTGGCAATCAATAATTTCCCACAGCATAACCGAGTCTCGACCAAGGTGGGGACAGCGCTTTAATGCTGAGGGTGTTAAAATACGTTGCTTTATAACTGTTGACTGACGATTGGGCTGTAGCGGCTCAACCTTGACCGCTGGCCCCGCTCGAGAGCTACTAATGGACCTTCCGTCTTCCACCGTCTCCCCGATGGCTAATGCCATCCGTGCACTGGCTATGGACGCTGTGCAACAAGCCAAATCCGGCCACCCAGGCGCCCCAATGGGCATGGCAGAAATTGCCGAAGTACTGTGGACCCGCCACCTCAAACACAACCCTGCCGACCCTAGCTGGTTCGATCGCGACCGCTTTGTGCTCTCCAATGGCCACGGCTCAATGCTGATCTATGCCTTGTTGCACCTGAGCGGCTACGATCTGCCGATGTCGGAGCTGAAAAACTTCCGCCAATTGCATTCTCGTACGCCTGGACACCCCGAGGTGGGCGACACCATTGGTGTGGAAACCACCACCGGTCCGTTAGGGCAGGGCATTAGCAACGCGGTGGGTATGGCACTTGCCGAAGCCTTGTTGGCCCAAGAGTTCAACCGACCCGAGCACACGATTGTCGATCACTATACCTACGCCTTTGTGGGTGACGGCTGCTTGATGGAAGGCATTTCACACGAAGCGTGCTCGTTTGCAGGCACGCTTAAGCTGTCCAAGCTCATTGTATTTTACGATGATAACGGTATATCGATTGATGGTAAGGTCGAGTCTTGGTTTGGCGACAATACGCCCGAGCGTTTCCGCAGCTATGGCTGGCAAGTCATTGAAAACGTTGACGGTCATGATACCGAAGCTCTAAATGCCGCCATACTCCAAGCGAAGCAAAATGCCGGCAATCATACTGGCCCCACACTCATTTGTTGCAAAACGGTGATTGGTAAAGGGTCGCCTAATTTAGCTGGCTCCGAAAAAACGCACGGCGCACCCTTGGGCGATGATGAAATTGCGGCCACTCGCAAAGCGATTGGTTGGAACCATGCCCCCTTTGTCATCCCCGAAGACGTCTACGAACACTGGGATGGGCGCAAAGTAGGCGGTCAAGCCCAAGCACAATGGGAACAAAACTTCGCGCAATACAAGCAAAGCCACCCCAAATTAGCGGCTGAGTTTGTCCGCCGTATGAAAGGCGAGCTGCCTGCGGACTTTGCTCAGCAAGCCCAAGCCTTTATTCAAGCCACCGCAGACAAACAGCAAACTGTTGCCAGCCGTAAGGCCTCCCAATTGGCGATTGAGGCTTTGGTGACGATACTGCCTGAGATGCTGGGTGGCTCCGCAGACCTAACCGGCTCCAACCTCACCAACTGGCCTGGAGTGCAGCCAGTACGCGCGGGTGAAAAAGCCATCGAGTTTGGTCGTCATATCAACTATGGTGTGCGCGAATTCGGCATGGCGGCCATTATGAATGGCCTCAGCCTTCACGGTGGCTACCTGCCCTTTGGGGGGACGTTCCTGACGTTTTCTGACTATTCACGCAATGCCATCCGTATGGCCGCGCTGATGCGCCAGCGTGTGGTGCATGTGTTTACCCATGACTCCATTGGCTTGGGCGAAGATGGCCCTACCCATCAATCTATCGAGCACGCCTCCAGCTTACGCCTCATCCCGAACCTAGACGTCTGGCGTCCGTGCGACACCACTGAAACGGCGGTAGCGTGGGTGGCTTCGGTGAGCCGTCCACAAAGCGTTGGCGTGAAGGTTCAGTCAGGCGGCCCAAGCGCGCTGTTGCTGTCACGTCAAAATTTACCCTTTGTTGAGCGCGATGAAGCCACAGTACAAGCCATTGCTCGAGGTGGCTATGTGCTGAGTGATGCGGACAATGCCCAAGCTATTATTATTGCGACCGGCTCTGAGGTCGGCTTGGCACTAGACGCTCAAGCTCAGCTGGCCGATAAGGGGGTAGCCGTGCGCGTGGTCTCTATGCCATGTACACGTATCTTTGATCAACAAGACGAAGCTTGGAAAGAGAGCGTGCTGCCCGCTCAGCTCCCGCGCGTGGCGGTCGAGGCGGGTTCTACCGCGCTTTGGTACAAATATGTGGGCAGTAATGGTGCCGTAGTAGGTATTGATACCTACGGTGCCTCCGCACCGGCGGATGCTCTGTTTGAGCACTTTGGCATTACCGCCAAAGCCGTTGTGCAGGCCGTCGAACAGCTTTTGTAATTAGGAGATTTCACTATGACGATTCGCGTCGCAATTAACGGTTATGGGCGCATTGGCCGCATGACCTTGCGTGCTCATTACGAGTACGGCAAAAAACACGGCATTGAAATTGTCGCCATCAACGCGCCTGGTCAAGACGAAGTGGCCAAGCACCTCACGCGTTATGACACCGTTCACGGTCGCTTTAATGCTGAGGTCGCACTCGACGGTACGGACTATCTCGTCGTCAATGGCGATCGTATTCGTTTGCTTTCTGAGCGCGATCCCACCAAACTGCCTTGGAAAGAGCTGGATGTCGACGTGGTACTGGAGTGTACCGGTCGGTTTACCAGCAAAGAGTCCGCTGGGGCACACTTGCAAGCCGGTGCCAAAAAAGTGCTGATTTCTGCGCCCGGCGGTAAAGACGTTGATGCGACGATAGTCTATGGGGTGAATGATGCCATCCTCAAGGCCAGCGACACCGTTGTTTCGAATGCTTCCTGCACCACCAACTGCTTGGCACCCTTGGTGAAGCCCTTGCACGAGCAGTTGGGGATTGAAAATGGCCTCATGACCACCATTCACGCCTACACCAATGATCAGGTGCTGATTGATGTGGCCCACAAAGATTTGCGTCGCGCCCGTGCCGCAGCCGACAACATGATTCCCACCAAAACGGGTGCCGCCGCGGCAGTGGGTTTGGTGTTGCCCGAGCTCAATGGCAAGCTGGATGGTTTTGCGATTCGTGTGCCCACGATTAATGTTTCCATGGTGGACTTGTCTTTCGTGCCCAGCCGCGACACCAGCGTTGAGGAGGTTAACCGCATCCTCAAAACAGCGGCCGAAGGCGAGCTAAAAGGCATCTTAGGCTTTAGCGAAGAGCCCTTAGTCTCCACTGACTACAACCACACCACTGAATCCAGCACCGTGGACAGTCTGCTGACTAAGGTTTCGGGTCGTTTAGTAAAAGTGTCCGCGTGGTATGACAATGAGTGGGCGTTCTCGGTTCGTATGCTGGATACCGCACACGCAATGATGACAGCACGCTAAGTGCTTTAAAGCCAAGGTTTTGCTGACCTTGGCTTTTTCTTTTACTTCAAATAACGATCATGAACGTCACAATTCAAACTCTCACCCAGCTGGCTGCCGAGGGCAGTCTGTCGGGCAAGCGTGTGTTTATCCGCTCCGACCTTAATGTGCCGATGGCTAACGGTGAGATTACCGAAGACACGCGCATTCGCGCGTCCTTACCAGCGATTAAGCTCGCCTTGGAGGCCGGTGCCGCCGTGATGGTGACCAGCCATTTAGGTCGTCCTACCGAGGGTGAGTTCACCATCCGCGACAGTTTACATCCCGTTGCAGAGCGCCTGAGCGAATTATTAAACATGGCGGTGCCCCTCAAGCGAGACTGGTTAAACGGGGTCGATATCGAGCCTGGCCAAGTTGTGCTCTTAGAAAACTGCCGTTGTCATGTGGGCGAAAAGGCCAACGATGAGACCTTATCGCGTCGCATGGCCGCATTGTGTGATGTGTACGTCAACGATGCCTTTGGTACGGCGCACCGTGCTCAAGCCACCACCGAGGGAATCGCACGCTATGCACCCGTCGCCTGTGCTGGTCCTCTGCTGGAAACGGAGCTCAACGCCTTGGCGCGGGCTATGACGGAACCAGCGCGTCCCTTAGTGGCGATCGTTGGGGGGGCGAAAGTCTCCACCAAGCTCAGTATCTTGCGGGCCTTAGCCGAAAAAGTGGATCAGCTGATTGTGGGAGGCGGTATCGCCAATACATTTATGCTGGCCGCTGGCCTGCCGGTAGGAAAGTCTTTGGTCGAGGAGGCCCAGATTGCTGAAGCGCAAGCCGTCATTGACATCATGAAAGCGCGTGGGGCTGAGGTGCCCATTCCTGTCGATGTGGTGTGCGCCAAAAGCTTCGCCACCGATGCCGAAGCCACGATTAAGGCCGTTAAAGATGTAGCTGAGGACGATATGATTTTAGATATCGGTCCACAAAGTGCGGCTCAGTTGGCAACGCTCTTACAGGCTGCTGGTACCATTGTTTGGAATGGTCCTATTGGCGTGTTTGAGTTTCCCGCTTTTGCTGAGGGCACGCGTGTGGTGGCGCAAGCGATTGCTGATTCTGAGGCGTTTTCTGTTGCAGGCGGAGGCGATACCTTA
>DWUQ01000130.1 GCA_019120675.1 Candidatus Paenalcaligenes intestinipullorum
GCCCAACTAAACCGCTTGAGCAGTGCAGGAAAAGAACTATAACCGAGAACTTTAACTGCTGTCAAGCATTTTGTTGGCCTGACGTTTTTTGCTGGGAACCGAACTCGGTATAAATAAGGGAAAACCCGTAGTGCGGTGCAGCAAAGAAACGTAACTATAGCAACCAACTCGACACCTTGGCAAGCCTTTTTGATGAAAAAAATGAAGAAACTTAACGAAAAAACATAACCCACTGATAACAAATGGAATTTATCTGAAAGTATTTTTGCTGCCCTTCTGAATGTTTTGGCGCATCTTGGATCGAGCCCTGCAAATTTGCCTCTTCTGTAGGACAACCCATACTTAACCATCACGTTTATTTTTTGGCGTGCTCGATGTTGCTTGCTCTGGCATTGACCACAACGAAATCTGATCAATAATCGCCTCGCACTTCTAATAACTCAAGAGCTAGGCATGCCAAGTCATGCGCGCAGTACTCCATGTCTATATATATAGAGTAATTTAGCCAATCAGGGAGCCTCACTTCTATATCGCTCACCCTTCCTGCGTTACACCATGTCGATACGCGCTCACTCTAGCAGAGTGGCTCATTAGTACAATTCTAGACAAATCCAGATTATTCGATAACGAGCCACTTAGACTTCGGAGGCACTGCCCTTCAACAAAGACTTAAATCGCTGGGCAAACGGACCAAGCTTGGGCTGGATGACGTACTGGCAATAGCCTTGCTGTGGGTTTTGCTCGTAGTAGCGATGATGAATCGTTTCGGCAGGCCAAAAACGTTCTGCCCCCCGCACACGAGTGACAATTGGCTGTTCAAAATTAGGACTTAATTTTTGGATGGCTGCCTCAGCGTGTTGTTGTTGAGTAGCGTTTTGCGCAAAAATCACGGAAGCATATTGTGGCCCCACATCATTGCCTTGCCGATCTAAGGTGGTCGGATCATGAATCGCAAAGAACACTTCCAGCAGTTGAGCATAAGAAATTAGTTCAGGGTCAAAGCGTATTTGCACCACTTCAATATGACCAGTCCCTTGGTGGCAGACCTCTTCGTACGTCGGTTGTTGAGTATGGCCGCCTGCATAACCTGGCAGCACTTGCTCCACACCTTTTAGCTGACTAAACAGGGGCTCTAAGCACCAGAAGCACCCCCCTCCTAAAACAGCAACTTCCATCATGTTGACCTCCTTCTATATAGACACATGTAAAACCAAGCAGGCTGTTCACTCTACTCCCTCTATATATATGAGCTTATACGCGCTGCTTTCTCGGTTGCCTAGTATGGTTTATGCTTGGCGTTGCCTAAAAACTCAAATGGGTTGTTGTGGTTTAGTCTGAAGACAGCCCATGTAAACTCTCCTATGGATCCTCATGCTTATACACCCTGAATTTGACCCTATCGCCCTTCAGGTAGGGCCATTAGCCATTCATTGGTATGGCTTAATGTATTTGATCGGTTTTGGCTTGGTTTGGCTGCTGGGTAATTATCGTATTCGTACGACTGCAGCGCCCTTTAGTAAAGCACGCTTTGAGGATTTGATCTTTTACTGTGTGGCCGGTGTGGTGCTCGGTGGTCGCTTAGGCTATACGCTGTTTTATCAACCCAGCTACTACCTACACCATCCTTTAGAGATCCTCTATGTATGGCAAGGGGGTATGGCGTTTCATGGTGGTTTAATTGGGGTATTACTCGCTATTGCGATTTTTGCGCGTCGCCAACAGCTGCATTTTTTGCAAGTGAGCGATTTTTTGGCTCCCCTCATCCCTCTTGGATTGGCCGCTGGTCGTTTAGGGAATTTTATTAATGGTGAGCTGTGGGGCAGAGCTAGCTCTGTGCCATGGGCCATGATTTTCCCACAAGCCCAAGATGGGGGGATTGCGCGTCACCCTTCGCAGCTTTATCAGATGGCACTAGAGGGTATCGTGCTATTCGTGGTGCTGTGGTGGTTCAGTAGCCGCCCACGTCCGATGGGTCGTGTGAGTGCTCTATTTTTGATTGGCTATGGTGCCTTTCGCTTTATGGTCGAGTTTACCCGCGAGCCAGATAGCTTTTTGGGCTTACTGGCGGGCGGGCTATCGATGGGGCAGCTGCTATCGATACCTATGATTCTGGCTGGTCTGGCTTTGTGGTGGTGGTCGGGGCGGCGTCACTTAGCTTGATGGTGCCATGGATCGCCACACGAATACGCTCGCTGCCGCCCTCGATCGTTGGCCCTGATGCCGCATCGGCAGCGCGCAAAGAGCTGGATTCGGCCGTCGCCATCATCGCTTTAGCAAAATAGGGACGCACGGTGTTGGTATCGGGTGTCTCGACATTAAGCTGCTCATATTGGTAACTTTTGAAGCCAGCGCTCTGGCTGATTAGACTGGCCCGCTGTTCGAAATTAGAAAAGGCTTGTTGGATAAGCTTAGCCGTATGCTGGGTCAGCGCTTCAGGCGATAGACTAAACTCCCAACGCGCGATGCTCAGCCCTGTATCCAGCTCAGCGGCAAGGTTGCTTGCTGCTTGAAAGTCACTGGATTTGAGCTTTAGCTCGGCGCGACCACGCCAGCCACTAATTTGCCCCTTGTCGTTGGTGGTGGGGTAAATACGATAGCTTTCGCTGCTAACCTCGACGCTTGACTGCTTTTTAGCTTGGTTTAAAGCGGCATCAATGGTTTTGCGTAAGGCTTTGTCGACGACCTCTTGGCGCGCACCGCTTTGCTCGGTAGCGAGATAAATCGTAATCCGATCAAATGGCACCTCCATCCCCGCCTCGGCTTGTAGGGTAACCTGGGGCGAGGCGACCGAATGAGTAACCATCGCGGACGGGGGGTTTTCCGCTAAGACGGCGCCACCATAAGCACTGGCTAACAAACCTAAAAACAATCCACGTATATATAGAGTGCGCATAAGCCTATCCTATAAAGAGAAAAAGCCTGTCGCAAACAGTATTACGACAGGCTTTAGTGCAATGCCCCACGGGTGCCGTCTAGGCCGGCATCCTGGAAACCGAGAGTCCAAGATGGTTGCCATCAAACAAGCTTCGGGTTCGCTAGCGAGTAGCGATCACACCCACTTGTTAATCCAGCAACCTGATGCCATAAGCATTGGTTCAAGGAATATATGGCCACGTCACGAACACCGTAGGGACTTAAGGGGTAAATCGATGAGACTACAGCGTGGTGCTGGGTAGAGCTTCATCAATCAATGTATTCATGTGATCTATTTTACGCTTGAAATCGCCAATTGCAACACCCCCGAGCGGACCATCGGGTGCACGCATGGCTAATAGCTCCGTAGCAATTTGTAAGGCAGCCATCACAGCAATGCGATCATTGCCCGATACACGGCCTGTTTCTTGGATTTTGGCGATGCTGCGCTCGACATGAGCAATGGCAGCAAGTAGGTTGTCTTTTTCGGCTGGTGGGCAAGCTAATGTGTAATCACGTCCTAAAATGGATATTTCCACGCGTTCCATAACTACTCCTGAGCGGGTGCGCCGGGTAGGCGAGCTAATATCGTTTGCACTTGTGTCCGTGCGTCGTTCGCAACACCACGTAAGGTGGCATTTTGTGTTTGGCACACTTGCAATTGGTCTTTGAGTTGCTGGACATCGAACTCGCGTTGGGCGCGCTCAACCAATAACTCCGCTTGCACTTCTTCGGCTTGCTGCAACGCCACTTCAATATCCGCTTGGTGCTTAACAGACACCTCCGCCACCGACGCATACGCTTCGCGCTGGCTTTCTAGCTCGTCTTGGAGACGCTGCTGATCGGTTTCAAGGGCTTTAACACGCGCCAATAAGGCCGAACGTTCGGCTTTGAGCTGTTGGGTATGTGCGGCCAATTGTCGTATGCGATCGGCCAGGAGATCTAGATCCTGCAACATAAGCGATGAAATAGTCGAAACCAAATAAGTGGTTAGAAGAAAAGTACGAACATTAGCATCATAACTGCTATTGCAAAATCATGCTGCCGTAAGATGCAGCAAGGCGTAAACAGTATGACCGCCCAGCATTAGAGTATCCTACACTACTGGTTTCCTTCTTTGATGGGCTGAATTGCCTACTATATCTTAAGTTTTATTTTGTTCGAACACGGAGTTGTTATGTCCTCGGTACAGAAAAAAATGTACGCCCCCCTGCCTCCCGCTAGGATTGCTTTTATAGGTTTAGGCGTAATGGGTTTTCCAATGGCGGGGCACTTAGCTCGTGCTGGCCACCACATCACGGTTTATAACCGCACGCGTAGCAAAGCGGAAGCGTGGGTGGCTGAGTTTGGCCACCAATATGCTGAGTCGCCCGCTGAGGCTGCTAAGAATGCTGAGTTGGTTTTTTTCTGTGTCGGTAACGATCAAGACTTATATGAGGTGGTGGCAGGCCCTGAGGGCGCGTTACAGCAGGCGCAAGCTGGAGCAATTTTTATTGATCACACTACGGCGTCCGCACTCATTGCTCGCACCCTAAACGAGCATTGCTTAAACGCCGATGTGCAGTTTATTGATGCGCCGATCTCGGGTGGGCAAGCTGGAGCAGTGGCCGGAAAGCTGAGCATCATGTGCGGTGCCCCACAAGCTGCTTTTAATCAAGTCCTGCCCTATCTAGAGTGTTATGGCACGATGATTGAGCGTCTGGGAGACGTGGGAGCAGGCCAGCTGTGCAAAATGGTCAATCAAATATGTGTAGTGGGTGTATTACAAGGCCTAAGCGAGGGCTTAGCGTTTGGCGAGCAGGCTGGCTTAGATATGGATAAAGTCGTTAAAGTGATTAGCGGTGGGGCCGCATCCAGCTGGCAAATGCTCAATCGTAGCCAAACCATGCTGGAGCGAGAGTTTGATTTTGGCTTTGCTGTGGATTGGATGCGCAAGGACTTAGGGCTCGTGCTTAACGAAGCACGCAACAATGGCGCGCGCCTGCCGCTGACGGCTATGATTGACCAGCTCTACGGTGAGGTGCAGCAACGTGGGGGTGGGCGGCTGGATAGCTCAAGCTTGATTACTTTGCTTGGCAAGCACGAAAATTAAGACCCTCACTCGCCCGACCCGAATTGCGTATCTATTTCACTTATTTAACAGGTAGAATTAGCGACTTAGTTACCGAACGCTGTTTGCTATCAGGATGCAAGTGCTGACGCAGATAACGAGACTCTTGGCGCTGCCTAAATAACAACCCGGCCAATTCATGCAAAGCTTGGAAGTACACATCCCGCTTGAAATCGACCACTCCTTCGAGCGGGATCCAGTATTGACTCCAACGCCACGCATCGAACTCTGGCGTAGGGGTTGCGCGCAGGCTAACGTCCGTGTCTCGGCCCAGCATCCGCAACAAAAACCAGATTTGTTTTTGCCCTTTGTAATGCCCTCGTGATTCACGACGAATAAAATGATTGGGTACGTCATAACGCAACCAATTACGGGTCCGTCCTAATATGCGCACATGCTCTGGAAGCAAACCGACTTCTTCGTATAGCTCACGGTACATCGCTTGCACTGGGCTTTCGCCATGGCGGATTCCCCCTTGAGGAAATTGCCAAGCATGCTCGCGAATACGCTTGCCCCAAAACACTTCGTTTTTGCTGTTAGCAAGAATAATTCCAACATTAGGACGGTAGCCTTCTCGATCCAACATAGGCCACCTCTAGATTAAATTTGAATACAATTATCGTTAATTATACGTATCACTTGAGCTCATAACCATGTATGCCAGTCAGTTTCATCTAAATACACTTAAAGAAGCCCCTGCCGACGCAGAAGTAGCCAGCCATCAACTGCTTACACGAGCAGGCATGGTGCGTCGAATCGCCGGAGGGATTTACTCCTACATGCCTTTAGGTTTCAAGGTGTTAAAGAAAATCGAAGGGATTGTGCGCGAAGAAATGGACCGCGCTGGGGCGCTGGAAATTCTCATGCCTTTTGTGCAGCCCGCAGAGCTGTGGCAAGAAACCGGCCGTTGGGAAAAATACGGCGAGGAGCTGCTCCGAATCAAAGACCGTCACCAGCGAGACTTTGTTTTACAGCCTACATCTGAAGAGGTGGTGACGGATTTAGCGCGAAATGAAATTCAAAGCTGGCGCCAGCTCCCTGTCAATTTCTATCATATCCAAACAAAATTCCGTGATGAACGCCGCCCCCGCTTTGGCCTCATGCGTAGCCGTGAATTCATTATGAAGGATGCCTACTCCTTTGACCGAGATGTCGAAAGCGCACAAGCCAGCTATGACAAGATGTATGACGCCTACATTCGTATCTTTACGCGACTGGGGTTGAATTTCCGTGCTGTAGCAGCGGATACCGGCGCAATTGGTGGTTCGCGCAGTCATGAGTTTCAAGTGATTGCCGACACGGGTGAAGATGAAATCGTCTACAACCCTGAGAGTGATTATGCCGCCAATATCGAGCTGGCGGCCGCACCGTCCTTATTGGATGAGCGTCAGGCAGCGACCGAAGCTCTCACCAAAACCCCCACGCCAAACTGTGGTAAATGCATAGAGGTGGCGCACCTGCTTAATAGAGAGCTAAGTGAAACGGTTAAAAGTGTAGTGCTCGCCACCGGAAACCTTGCCGAAGATGACTCTACCGACACGCAGCTTTGGTTGTTGATGGTACGCGGTGATCATGATGTGAATGAAGTCAAAGTCTCTAAGCTCGCCGGATTTGAGCACGGCCATCGATTGGCCACAGAAGCTGAAATCTTGGAGACCTTTGGATGCGAGCCCGGCTATCTCGGCCCTATACAAACCCAACGCCCCATCAAGGTTATTGCCGACTTAACGGTCGCCAATATGAGTGATTTTATTTGTGGTGCCAATGAAGCGCACTATCACTATACTGGTGCGAATTGGGGTCGCGATTTACCCGAGCCTGATTTTATTGCCGACATCCGCAATGTGGTGGCGGGTGATCCGGACCCGTCCGGTGGCTCTTTAGCGATCCAACGCGGTATTGAAGTGGGGCATGTGTTTTTCTTGGGTGACACGTACTCTAAAGCCTTAAACGCACGCTTTTTGGACGCAACAGGCAAACCAAGCTTAATGCAAATGGGTTGTTATGGCATTGGCATTAGTCGTATTGCAGCGGCCGCCATTGAACAAAACCACGATGAACACGGTATTATTTGGCCACGAGCCATTGCGCCTTTCGAGGTGGTGATTTGCGGCTTGGGCTTTCATAAAAGCGAAAACGTCCGCACACAGGCTGAAGCCTTGTACCAAGCGCTTACCGCCGCAGGCATCGAGGTTATTTTAGATGATCGCGATATTCGACCTGGCGTGATGTTTGCTGATTGGGAGCTTATTGGCGTGCCCATGCGCGTGACTATTGGTGATCGTGGCCTAAAAGAAGGTGTACTTGAAGTGCAAACGCGTCGTACAGGCGAAGTAACTAAAATTAAGCCTGATGAGGCAGTGGATTACCTACGCCACAGCCTTGAAAGTCTTTGATTTGCTTTAACCGGCTGGACCAAATGGCTCAGCCAATAATACGTGCACGCTCTGAATTTTTACGGTGTTGTAGTAAAAAATGACTGAAAATCACACACAAACTCCGCACGAACTGTATATTCGCCTATATTACGAGGACACCGATGCGGGAGGTATCGTTTTCTACGCCAATTACCTGAAGTATTTTGAGCGAGCACGTACCGAATGGCTTCGGTCACTTGGCATCAATCAATCGCAAATGGTTGAGGAAACTGGGCAGATCTTCGTGGTCAAACAAGCTAGCTTAGATTACCGACGTCCAGCACGCTTGGATGATTTGTTATGCATACGCACTCGTATCGAGCAGTTAGCATCTGCCTCGGTAACCTTTGCTCAACAAGCGTGGCTGGACGACACACTATTGTGTAGCAGCCAAATTCAAGTGGTGTGCGTGGATGCCCAGCGTCTGCGTCCCACCAAATTTAACCCCTCATTACGTTTAACTTTAGAAAAGGCGCAAAACTAACATGCAACCGACCGGCGAAATTTCGCTAATTAATTTATTGCTCGATGCCAGCATACCCGTGCAACTGGTCATGCTCTTATTGTTAGCGATCTCAGTAGTGTCCTGGGCTTATATTTTTGGTAAGCGTCGCACGCTCAAGCGCACGCGCGAACAAACCCAACGTTTTGAAAGTGACTTCTGGGCAGGTGGCGACCTAAGTGTTCTTCAACAATCAGTGGCTGCACGACGAGATGAAAATGGTTCGCTAGCGCGCATTTTTGAAGCCGGCATGACGGAGTTTTTAAAGGGCCGTCGCAGCCAACAGCGTGGTGACGCACTACTGGATGGGCCTCGACGCGCAATGCGTGCCGCCTATCAACGCGAGCTGGATGGCTTAGAGGCCAACCTAGGCTTTCTGGCCTCAGCGGGTTCTGTCAGCCCCTATATCGGCTTGTTGGGTACGGTTTGGGGCATTATGCATGCATTTATTGGTTTATCCGGTGCACAATCGGCCACTCTTGCCTCTGTGGCACCGGGTATTGCAGAAGCGCTGATTGCGACCGCTATTGGTTTATTTGCCGCCATCCCTGCGGTGGTTGCCTACAACCGCTACAGCGCAGAAATAGATCGACTATCGATACGCTTTGATGCGTTTATTGATGAGTTTCTTAACATCTTACAACGCCAGGTTGCCTAATGCCTTCTGTACGCTCTAGTACTGGTCGTGGTCGTCGCCAACTTAAAAACGAGATCAACGTCGTGCCTTATATTGACGTGATGCTGGTGCTGTTGGTGATTTTTATGGTCACTGCGCCGATGATCACCCCAGGCTTAATTGATATCCCCACGGTCGGCCAAGCCGCTGAGGTACCCGCTATTCCCGTAGAGGTTCAACTCGACAAAGACGGGCAACTGGCCGTTCGACTACGTGATGGGCAGTCCGAATTTGAGACGGTGACACCGGAAACGGTTGTCGAGCAAGTGCAAGCCCTAGCCATCGATGATAATCCCGTTATTATTGCGGCCGCTGGCTCAGTCCCTTATGAGTCAGTTATGGACCTCATGGACCAGCTGCGGAGTCAAGGTTTTACACGGCTTGGCTTTTTGGTGAACAAAGACGATTTATAACGCTGGCTTGCCAAGCGTGAATTTCTTAACTGACTTTACATGAAGCGACACCACTCACCAATTCTTCCCAGCGATTCGCGCTCACCTGAAGCCCGCGATGATGAGCGCAAGGGGCTCTATTATGCACTGGGTCTGCATGGTCTAATTTTTTTGGCGATTGTGCTGAACCTTGTTTTTAGCACCCCAAAATCCGCCGGCCCAGTGCAAATTGAACTCTGGGCGGAGGGCGACCTCGACTCCTTAGAAACAAAACAACAAGATACCGAGCAACCGAACATCGATGAAGCGGAAACGGAATCCACTCCTCCTGAGGATCCGCCTGCTTCAGAGCCTACCGAAACGCCTGAGCCCTCTGAAACACCAAACGAACCCGAACCTGAAGCGGATACCCCGCCCTCTCCTACTCCAGAGCCGACTCCCTCTCCGACTCAAGCCGAGCTGGATGCAGAGATTGCTTTAGCTGAAAAACGTAAGCAGGCCGAAGCAGAGAAAAAAGCCAAACTAGAGGCCGAACAAAAGGCCAAAGCCGAAGCGGAAGCCAAAGCCAAGGCAGAGGCCGAGAAAAAAGCCAAACTAGAGGCTGAACAAAAAGCGAAAGCCGAAGCCGAAGCGAAAGCCAAGGCCGAAGCAGATAAAAAAGCTAAAGCCGAAGCGGAGGCCAAAGCTAAGGCAGAAGCCGAGAAGAAAGCCAAAGCTGCCGCGGACCAAAAGGCTAAAGCGGCCGCTGCTGAAAAAGCTAAACAAGATGCCTTTAAAAAGGCCATGTTAGGGGCTGGCTCGAAAGCTGGTGGCGCACCTGGTGGCACAGCCGACCGCAATCAGCGAGGCGGCGCGGGTGGCGATGATGGCTACAGTGCTTTAGTCCGCGCGTGCATTCGTCGCAACGTTACCTTTAATGCGCCCCCCCGCAAAGGCGCGAACCCCACCTTGCGTTATCGAGCGGCCGTAGACTCAGCGGGTCGAGTCTCTCAGGTGCGTATTACACAAAGCTCGGGTAATGCCCAATTTGATGATGCCGTTCAGAAAGGCATTAACAAATGCTCACCCTTACCTAAACCTCCTCAGGGGCGCTATCCTTCCTCTGTAGAGGGTCGTTATCAAATGTATGATTAATCAGGAGTGCAAACATGACTACAGCCACTTCCGCCGACTATAAGGTCGGTCTTACTTGGCGCTCTCTGGCGGCAGGCCTAATGGCCGTCTCCGCAGGGGTGTTTTCCCAAGGCGTTAATGCACAGTTGCGTGTGGATATCTCTGGGGTGGGTGCTACGCAATACCCCATCGCAATTGCTGATTTTGCCAACAGCCCTTCTGCTCAGTCTATTTCTGAGGTCATCCGTGCCGATTTAAGCCGCTCTGGACAGTTTCAAATCGTCAGTGCAGCGGGGGCCAACTTAAATGTGAACAGCGACATCAACTTTGAGAGCTGGCGCAACAAAGGGGCAGACTACCTTGCTTACGGCTCGGTAGAGCAAAGCGGTGGACAATATACGGTGCAATACCGTTTGGTGGATAATGTCAGCCAAGCCGAACTGGATGGCATCGCCTTTACCGGGTCAGAAAAAGAATTACGACGTATGTCGCACCAAATTGCCGACCGTATTTACGAAAAAATCACAGGCGTACGGGGTGTTTTCTCGACACGCCTAGCTTACGTGTTGCAAACTGGCAACGGCTATGAATTGCAAGTCGCCGACGCAGACGGGCAAAACCCACAAGTTATGTTGCGCTCCAAGCAATCGATCATTTCGCCAGCTTGGTCCCCTGATGGTTCCAAAATTGCCTATGTTAGCTTTGAGGCCGAGAAGCCTGTGGTCTATGTACAGACCCTAGCAAATGGTAAACGCGAAGCCGTTGCCAACTTCAAAGGCAATAACAGCGCCCCCACTTGGGCTCCTAATGGAAACCAGCTTGCAGTGGTGCTTTCACGCGATGGCATCTCGCAAATTTATACCATTAATGCAGATGGTTCCGGTTTAAGACGGGTGATGCGCTCCCCTCTCATTGATACCGAACCTGTTTATACCCCTGATGGTGGCTCTTTAGTCTTCACAAGTGACCGCGGTGGTAACCCTCAAATTTATAAAGTTCCCGTAAATGGTGGAGAAGCGAGCCGCATTACCTTCAATGGCGGTTACAATATCTCACCTGAGGTATCTCCTGATGGTAATAACCTAGTCTACGTAACACGCAGAAATGGTGCTTATCGTATCGCCTTGCAAGACTTACAAGGTGGTGGCGAACAGCTTCTGACCACAGGACCCGATGATCAATCGCCAAGCTTTGCTCCAAATGGTATGCAAGTGTTGTACAGCACCACCCAGGGTGGGCAGAGTGTTTTAGCGGTTACGTCGGTGGACGGGCGAGTCAGACAAACCTTGTCATCTCCGAACGGTAAAGTTCGCGAGCCGACTTGTGGACCATTTACTGACTAACTTTCTGTGTGACTCTTTTTTTAAAGGAAAAAGCTAATGAGCTCGCGCATTTTAAAAGGATTTACTCTAGCCGCTATGGCGTTTGCTTTGGCTGCTTGCAGCTCCGTACCTCTTGATGAAAGCGGTAGCGGTTCTACAGGCGGCTCTGGCACTGATAGCTCTAGTACTGGTCAGGTCATGGATCCATTCAACCCACAGAGCCCCTTAGCTCGTGAGCGTTCGGTTTACTTTGAGTTCGACAGCTATGTCGTACCTGAGCAATACCGTAGCTTGGTTGAAATGCACTCCAACTACCTCTCTAGCCACCCACAGCAGCATATCCGCATCGAAGGTAACACTGACGCGCGTGGTGGTACAGAGTACAACCTAGCACTGGGCCAACGTCGTTCCGATGCTGTGGCACGCATGATGACTCTCATGGGTGTTAACGCCGGTCAGATCGAAGCCATTAGCTTCGGTAAAGAGCGTCCACGCGCTTTGGGTAACACCGAAGCCGATTACGCTGAAAACCGTCGTGCAGACATCGTTTACCAGCGCTAATCTGCATTAACTGGTTTACACTAACGCCGTAACGAGCTTTCGTTGCGGCGTTTTTTATTCATCAGGAAGTCACCTTATGAGTCTGAACCTTTTTTCCTTACCTCGACGCGGACTATTGGCCCTGAGCAGTGTGGCCTTGCTCTGTGTCGCGGCACCAAGCTACGCCTTTGCTGACGATGAGGCACGACGCGCTATTTTAGAGCTGCGACAACAAGTCAAACAGATGTCGGAACAAAACCAACAGGCCCGTTTACGTTTGGCCGACGAAGTGGACATGCTGCGCCAAGAAGTCGCCCAGTTGCGCGGTAAAGTTGAAAAATTGAGCTGGCAAACCGCTCAAGACGCTCCGCCTGAGGATAATGCTCAGCCCGAGCTCAGCTTTGCTGACCCACAAGCTACCGTTGCCTTTACAGGGGCGATGGAGCTGTATCGTGAGGGTCAATATCGCCAAGCGGCCAATGGCTTTGCCGCATTTTTAGATGCCTATCCGAATACCGAGCATTTAAACGAGATTCGCTTTTACGAAGGTAGCGCGTTATATGCGGCCGAGGATTATCAAGCGGCCATACAAAAGCTCAACACTTTAGTTCAATCTGCTCCAGATTCCCCCCAAGCTCCTGAGGCGTTGATGCTCGTTGCTTCCAGCCAAGCGCAGCTGAATGATTTTTCCGGAGCGCAAAAGACGCTACAGCATATTATCCAAAAATATCCCAACAGCGAAGCGGCTGAAACAGCGAATAGTCGTTTGCAGATGCTGCAATAATTTTACGTTACGGTTTTTTGGGCGCCGTACCGAACAGTACGGCGCTTTTTTTATGGCAGAATTTATTACATCAACGGGCACTTCGGTGTTTTACGAAGAGCGCGGCCAAGGCACGCCTCTGGTACTGGTGCATGGGTCGTTATGCGATTACCGGTATTGGCGCTGGCAAATTGAAGCCTTATCGGCCTCACATCGGGTTATTGTGCCCAGCTTAGATGGTTTTTGGCCGCATTTAGAGCTGTCGCGTTTTAGCATTCTGCAACAAACTGAAAGCTTGGCAGAGTTGATTGCGCATCGAGTCGGCGCAGAGCAGCCTTATCATTTGTTGGGGCATTCGCGTGGCGCTCAAGTTGCATTGGCCTTGGCCCAACACCAGGCCTCTGCCCCACCCCTAGCATCGTTAACCCTTGCGGATCCCGCCTTTGCTACCCCGACTGCGCCCGCTACGTCAGGGTTTATTTTGGAGGCAGCGCAGCGCTTGGAGCGTGAAGGATCAGAAGCGGCATTATGCTATTTTATAGACAGCGTGAATGGCGCAGGCACGTGGCAAAAAATGGTGAGTTGGTTTAAGCAGATGGTGACGGATAACGCGGTAACGCTCGCTGCACAAGCCAAAGAGCATATTGAGCCTTTGGATGTGGCCGCATTTGGCCAACACTTGGCCTGCCCTTTATTGCTGATTGCAGGTCAGCGTAGCCCTGAGCGCTATCATGAGCACATTGCTTTGTTAAAGGCACAGTTGCCCGACGCGTATCAGGTGACAATCGCCAAAGCCGCGCATGGGATGAACTTGGCGAACCCAAAGGCTTTCAACCAAAGCATGCTGCGATTTTTAGCAGCGGTCGATCATGGCCGAGCTCGGCCAGCGCGTCGGATAGACGCTGCCACCGCTTAAGAATAAGCGGTGGCGAGCGGTTAAGGCTTAGTGCTGATGGGTAGTATCGTCTGATTTTTGACGCCCTGACGCCGCACGTACTTCACATTGGCCAGTGACGCTTGTTTTGTCATCAAATAGCCACGTCATTTCGATCACGTCCCCATCGGCCACTTTGGAAGTGGGCTGCTCCAACATAGCGTGGTAGCCACCCGGCTTAAATTCGAGGCTGCTGTTGGGTTCGATGACGATGTCGTCGGCCATTTTCATTTTGGCCATACCATCTTCATCGTAGGTTTGATGCAGCATCAAATCATCGTACTGAGGCGATTGTACGGCCAGTAAGCGTACCGGCTTCTCGCCCCCATTGTGCACCACAAAATAGCCTGCCGAAGGCGCTGGTGTGGGAATATTACGTACCCAGCAATAATCAACCGTGGTGGTTTCTGCTGGACGTGCAGCGGCAAACTCTCTGCTGTAGTCGGGCGCTTGATGGCCTGCCTGCTCATGCTGATGATCGTGGTGCTCGTGCGCCCAGACGGGGGTTATCGCCAAGCAGCTGGTTAGACACAGGGCGGAAAGACGAAATAAAGAAGGTTTACGCATAAGGCATCCTAAAAATTTTTATTTATTAACGAAACAAATACACTGTGATGAAACGCTGTATTTAAAATAAATACTTTAGGACACTGGCGGAGCCCGCGCACCTAATGGTGAGCCAAGAATCGACTGTACGATCGTTCCCAACGGAATAAACCACGTTGCGTAGTGCAAAAAACGAGCTGCCCATAACTGCGGCCATGCTGCACTCGGTAGCCCCAAAACCGGATGGGCCAACGACAAAAACACGCATAGTAGCGAGGCGTGTGTATCCGCTGGATGGGTTGGGCTGGGGGAATGAGACGAGGCATACGATGCGGATGGCTGTGATACCAATGAGCGATAACGCTGCGCCTCGTGCGGGGTAAAACAAAAGCTTAGCGCCGCTTCCACCTGATGAGCGCCCACATCAGCCGCCTGCGACGGCATAAAACCTTGCGGAATGAGCGTGCGCACAAACACAGCCAGCATGACTAAAAAAGCCAAGCTGAATGTCCATCGTTGAGGATCACGATAGCGCGATGACAGCATAAGCGTGGGGACTCGTTTACACTAGCTTATAAATGCAGACGTTTTAGGAATAAAGCTGTTATGAATACCATGAAAACTGCTCAAGCTTGGCACCATGAGCTGGTGGCCGCTTTACGCCTAGGCTCGCCTTTAATTCTGACTAATTTAGCACAAGTGGCCTTACTCACAACGAATATTGTTTTTTTAGGCCGTATAGGTAAACAAGAGCTTGCAGCCGCATCGCTGGCGGGCAGCTTGTATCAGGCTTGCATGATCTTTAGCTTGGGGCTGGTCTCGGCCACGATACCTATGTTGGCACACAGCTTGGGCAAGGAGCACACGAATTTTGCTGAAGTGCGCGACATCATTCGTCATGGCTTTTTGACCGCTGGGCTTATTTGCTTACCCTTTTGGTTGTTGTTGTGGAATATTGAGCCGTTGCTGCTGGCGATGGGGCAAAACCCCGACACCGCTGCCTTAGCCAAAGATTACACCCACGTTTTGCAGTGGGGCTTATTGCCGTATTTAGGTTATATCGTTTTGCGGTCCTTATTGGCAGCCGTAGAGCGTCCCTTTTGGACATTATGGATCGCCATAGCCGCTATTTTTTTAAATATGTTGTTGGGTTGGGGCTTAAGCTTTGGTCATTTTGGCCTGCCTGCGCTTGGCTTACGCGGCCCAGCCTTCGCTACCGTTACGTCTAGCATTTTTATGTTTGCCGCTATGATTGTGCTGGTGCAACGCCACCCCTTTTTTAAAGCCTTTGAGGTGTTTCAAAATTGGTGGCACGTTGGGTGGCCGCGTTTAAAGGCCTTATTGCAGTTAGGTGTGCCAATTGCGATTACCTTTACCTTAGAAACCTTGGTTTTTTACGCGGCGGTATTAATGATGGGCACCATTGGAGATACCGCTTTGGCAGCGCACGCGATTGTGATTCAGCTGTGCGCAATTTCTTATATGTTCCCTTTAGGCTTTGGGCAAGTGGCTACGATTCGTGTTGGGCGAGCGGTCGGTCGTGCTGAGCCCATCGCGGCCACTCAAGCGGGTTGGGTCTCGTATGCCCTAGGTGTGGGGTGCATGGCGATCGCGGCCCTCTTGATGTGGTGGATACCGGATCGGCTCATTGGTTTTTTTATTAATGTGCACGCGCCAGAAAACCGTGCCGTACTCATTACCGCAACACACTTTATCTTTTTTGCTGCCCTCTTCCAGCTCACCGATGGGGCTCAGGCGGTTGCTGCCGGCATGTTGCGCGGTTTGTACGACACGCGTGTACCGATGGTGCTGGCGTTAATTGGTTACTGGGTAATTGGGGTGCCCGTGGGAGCTCTGCTCGCTTTTGGCTTTGACTTCGAGGGTGTAGGGATTTGGATGGGGCTAGTGTGTGGCTTGACTGTGGTGGCAGTGTTGATGACGTTGCGCTGGGTGCGCTTTAGCCGTCGCTTGCGGGCTCGCTCGTATATTAATGGTCATTAACCTACGCCCTATTTTCATTCAAGAAAAGGGTGTAAAGCTTTACAAAAACCTTACACCCTGCGAGTCAGTTAGAGCAATTCGGCTCGAAGCTCGGCAGGCGTTTTGGCCGATAACAAACCTGGTGCAATATCGTATAAGGTTTTGGCCCCAACATCACGCTGCTGGCTCAGGCGATAAGTGGCCCGTGCGTAGGCCACCAGCACGCTTGAGGTGAACTCGGGGTTGCTGTTAAGCGTTAAGGAAAACTCCAGCACTTGATCCGTACCGGCACCCGACTGACCACTGCGAATCACAAAGCCGCCATGTGGCATAGCGCTGTGGTTGGCGCGCAGCTCATCCTCACTAATGAAATGCACCGTGGTGTCATAGTCCGCAAAGTAGTGCGGCATGGTCACAATGCGCTCGCGCACTTGCGCCTCATCGGCGCCGGATTCTAAAACCACATAGCACTCTCGACGGTGTTTTTCCCGGGTGCTGAGATCTGGACGCTCGCCTTGGCGCACACGGTTCATGGCGTCTTCGACGGGTAAGGTGTACTGCACCCCCGCTTTGACCCCTTCGACACGACGCACCGCATCGGAGTGCCCTTGGCTAAGCCCTTTCCCCCAAAAGGTGTAGGTTTCGCCGACTGGCAATACGGCTTCGCCCAACATACGATTTAAGGAGAACAAGCCTGGGTCCCAACCAATCGCAATCACAGCGGTGGTGTGTGCTTGGCGGGCGATGGCATCCATAGCGGCAAAGTACTCGGGAATGGCTGCATGCGTATCAAAGCTGTCGACTGTATTAAACCACTGAGCCAAGGCGGGACCTTGCTCGGGCAAGTCGGATTTGGAGCCGCCACACAAAATCAACACATCGATTTGATCTTTGTGGTGCTGAGCGTCACTTAGAGCGTACACCGGTACGTCGGCATTAATGAGCTTGAGTTGCGTGGGATCGCGTCGAGTAAACACCGCCACCAGTTCCATATCGGGCTGCTGACTAAGCGCCAACTCTACCCCACGGCCGAGATTGCCATAGCCTGCAATACCAACACGAATTCGAGGATGCATAACGAGTCCTTTAGATCGAAAATTTTATAAACAACTCATACTAAACAAGCCAGCGCTAACGAGCAAACCCCATTTGCAGTGCAAAGGTGATAAATAAAACGCCCACAGAAGCATTCGCGATTTTCACCAATCGCTGATGGCGTCTAAAACCAGCGGCCAGCCCAGCGCCCATGAAAATAAGCGCACTCAAATACAGCAGACTAAACGCTTGTAAGATCAGACTTAGAATAAAGAATGCCCACCCGGGATGGCCTTTGCCTGGATCCACAAACTGCACAAAAAATGAAAGTAAAAACAGCATTGCCTTGGGATTGAGCAAGCTGAGCGTCAGGGCTTTTAAAAAGCGCTGTCGAAATTGATTGGCGGGCTGGGGTACTTGTTGGGGGGTAGCGCTGGGGCGTGGGCGACGCAACAGCAGCCACAAGATTTTCATTCCTAAAAAACCTAAGTAAGCAGCGCCCGCAAAGCGCAGCACCGCAAAAAGTGCGGGCAGACGCTCCAAGACGGATGAGGCTCCGAATGAGGTCAGCAATAATAATATCGAGTCGCCCAGCAAAATTCCTGTAGCGGCTTGATAGCCTGCTTTGACACCTTGATTAGCCCCTGTCGCCAACACATACAAAGAATTGGGTCCCGGCAAAATAATAATGATCAAGGCACCCAATATATAAGTACCTAGGTTGATAACACCCAAATGCTCAAACACTACTTACCCCGATAAAAACCAACTGAAATTATACGCGTGCTGACTCCCCCTTTTACTCTCAGACTCTTGGTAAAGTGAAAAAAAGCCGGCTCACGTTGAGCCGGCCAAACCCACAAGAGATCGTTTAAGAAACAAATTTAAGCAACAGCCCCCACACACAGCTGCATACTTCCCGTTTGCTCAGCTCGTAGATGCCAGCTGAATGCTTCGTCAAGCAGATGGGGGGTATGTCCGCCCTTAGCACTGGCTCTTTGAAAATAATCATTTAACTCCGCTTGAAAATTGGGATGCACGCAGTGCTCAATCACCTTACGTGCCCGCTCACGAGGCGCCAAACCACGCAGGTCTGCCAAACCGCACTCGGTGACCAAAACATCCACATCGTGCTCGCAATGATCCACATGGGACACCATGGGCACAACACGGCTTAAGGCGCCCCCTTTTGCCAAGGACTTGGTGACAAAAATGGAGAGGTGCGCATTGCGGGCGAAGTCGCCTGAACCGCCAATGCCATTCATCATGTGGGAGCCATTCACATGTGTGGAATTTACATTGCCATAAATATCGAATTCCAGCGCCGCATTGATGGCGATCACGCCTAAGCGACGCACCAGCTCAGGATGGTTGCTGATTTCCTGGGGTCGCAACACCACGCGCTGGCGGTAAAAATCCAGCTCGTCAAAAAACTCCTGCATTTTAGAGGCAGATAAGGTGACCGAGGAGGCTGAGGCGCTACGCAGATGCCCGCTTTTTAACAAATTAAGCGCACTGTCCTGCAACACCTCAGAGTACATGGTGAGGTCCCGAAACGTCGACTGCGATAAGCCCTGACTGACCGAGTTAGCAATGGAGCCAATGCCTACTTGCAAAGGGAGCAATCGCGGCCCTAATCGGCCTAAAGCCACTTCCTTTTCTAAAAAAGCCACCACATGCTGCGCGATGGCATCGGTGTCAGCATCTGCGGGCAATACAGCGGAGGGGCAATCCAATTGATCCGTGATGACGATGCCTGCAATACGTGCAGGGTCCACTGGGATCGCGGACTGACCAATTCGATCTTCGGTGTTAATAATCGGTATAGGCTGCCGGTGTGGCCGCACTTGGGGCAAGTAAATATCGTGCAGGCCCTCTAAAGCTTCGGGCATGGCGATATTTAACTCGATAATAACTTGCTTAGCTTGTGCCACAAAACTGGCAGAATTGCCGACGGAGGTGCTGGGTATAATGGCCCCCGCCTCCGTAATGGCAACGGCTTCAATGACTGCAATATCGATGGGGTAAGCACCTTGAGTGCGAAGCTGCTCAGCGGGTTGAGACAAATGCACATCACTAAACAGCACGTCACCTGCGTTAATTTTTTGACGGAGTACTGGGTCCACTTGGAAAGGTGAGCGTCGTGCGATGGCACCCGCTTGCGCCATTAATCCATCGCTTTCATTTCCAAGTGAGGCCCCCGTTAGCAGGTTAAGGCCCAAGGGCTGTTGTTGCGATTTTTGCGCAAGGGCTTTGGGCAGGGCTTTGCTGTCACCTGCACGTGTAAAGCCACTCATTCCAACCGTCATGCCGGGTTGGAAAAGCTCCACCGCTTGCTCAGCGGTGATTATTTTTTGACGTAAACCGCTATGGCGGATGCGTTGGTTGATCATGTCACACTCCTAATTATGCTCTTTAAGGCGAGCATATCATTAGGATTATGACTAAAATTGTTGTTTTGAATTCCAAATAGGAATAGCAAGATGAACGTTCAAGCGTTGCGTTTTTTTCTTGAAACCGTTCGGTATGGCAGCTTCACTCAAGCCGCTGCTTACTTAGGGGTGAGCCAATCGTATGTCAGTAAGGTGATTCAGCAGTTAGAGGCCTATCTGGGCGATCAACTCTTGGTGCGTACAGGGCGTCGACTACGCTTAACCGAAAGTGGGCAGCTACTCTGGGAGCGCGGGCCGGCTTTACTAGCCCAGATTGAAGCTTTAGAAGCGGATATACGCCAAACTCAAGCTTTAAAACGAGGGGTACTGCGCTTGGGGATACCGCCGATGATTAATGTGCTGTTTACCCCTGTGCTCAAAGCCTTTTCCCAGCAATACCCTCATATTCAATTACGTTTGCATGAACGCCCAGGGCCTGAAATTGAGGAGCTGGTGGCGCAAGGCGAGGTGGAACTGGGCTTTAGCATTTATCCGATTGCCAGTCACCTATCGCTCAACCGCTTAACCGTGCGCTCGCATGAAGTCTGGGCGGTTGCTCAGCGTCATAGCTTCTTACCTGAGCAGACCACCAGCCTCAAGCTTAGTCAGTTAGCCGAAGTGCCCTTAATTGGCTTAAGTGAAAGCTTTGGGCTGACACGGCTGGTGCGCCGCGCCTTTGAGCAAGCCGGTTATACCCCACGCTGGGTCGCGCAAAGCAGCCAATGGGATTGGGTGCGAGCCTTAGCGTCTACAGGTTTGGGGGTGGCTATTTTACCTGAACCCTTTCTAAAGCAACTGCACGAAACGGATAATTCGATTTGCCTGCCTTTAGCGCCTGAACAGCTACGCTGGGAAGTGGTGCAACTGTGGCAAGGTGATTATTTGTCGCTGGCTGCAAAGGCGTGGTTAGAGTGCTGTGAAAGCCAATTAGGGGGCAAGTGGTTGCCAGATAACTTATGGGAATAAAGGCACCCCGCTTTGGCAGCGATACCAAAACGGGGTGTCCAAACACAGTGGAGCAGAGGCTTAGCTTTCGACGGAACTACGAATCAAGTAGTCAAAAGCGCTGAGCGCGGCACATGCTCCCTGCCCGGCAGCAATAACAATTTGCTTGTACGGTACGGTTGTGGCGTCACCCGCAGCAAACACACCGGGGATTGAGGTTTGACCACGGTTGTCAATTTCGATTTCGCCGTATTTACTCAGCTTGATGCTGTCATTGAGCCACTCGGTATTAGGTACTAAGCCAATTTGAATAAATACCCCTTCGAGTGGGATCGTGTGACTTTCTTGGCTGGCACGGTCGGTGTAGCGTAAGCCGACGACTTTGCTGTCGTCGCCCACAATTTCCGTGGTTTGCGCTTGCGTAATAATGTTGACGTTGGGCAAGCTACGTAATTTGCGTTGCAAGACCTCGTCAGCACGCAGCTGATCGCCATACTCAATCACCGTGACGTGTTTCACCAAGCCAGCTAAGTCGATGGCTGCTTCGACGCCTGAGTTACCACCACCAATGACGGCGACGTTTTTCCCTTTGTACAAGGGGCCATCGCAGTGCGGGCAGTAGGCCACACCACGGTTGCGATACTCAGCCTCGCCCGGGACGCCCAGCTCGCGCCAACGGGCACCCGTTGCCAAAATCACACTATTGGCTTTTAAGACCCCACCGTGATCCAGCTTAATATGAATTTGCTTACCTTCGGTGCTCAGCGACTGAGCACGCTGTAGATTCATAATATCGACATCGTAGGCTTTAACGTGCTCTTCGAGTGCCGTGGCAAATTGAGGGCCTTCGGTCTCCAGTACCGAAATGTAGTTTTCAATCGACATGGTGTCGAGCACTTGACCACCAAAGCGCTCGGCCACCACACCGGTACGAATCCCCTTGCGTGCAGCATAGACTGCCGCCGCCGCTCCGGCTGGGCCACCACCTACAATGAGCACTTCATAAGGCTCGCGTTCATTAATGGCTTGGGCCTGGGCTTCGTCATCGCCGGCGTCCAGCTTGGCCAGCAGCTCTTCGATGCTGGCACGGCCATGATGAAAGACCTCGCCATTGAGGTACACCGCAGGCACCGACATAACTTGGCGCTCTTTGACCTCGTCTTGATTTAAAGCGCCATCAATGGCAACAGGACGAATCCGCGGGTTGATGACCGCCATAGCGTTGAGCGCTTGCACCACATCGGGGCAGTTCTGGCAGCTGAGCGAGTAGTAAACTTCAAATAAAAAATCACCCTGTAGGTTTTCAATGCGCTGACGCGTGGTGTCATCGACCTTAACAGGGTGACCACCCACTTGAATCAGCGCCAACACTAAGGAGGCGAACTCGTGACCCAATGGAATGCCGGCAAACTCCACACAGATATCTGTGCCCACACGTTGGATGCTAAAGGAGGGCGTACGCTTGTTGGCGTCGTGGGCTTCGCGGTATTGAATTTTTTCAGACTGAGCAACAATTTGCCCTAATAATTCGCGCAGCTCGTGAGCTTTTGCGCTGTCGTCTAGGTACGCAACGATCTCGATAGGCTGCGTGATGTGTTCTAAGTACGCTTTAAGTTGACTCACTAAATTAGCATCTAGCATGATGTTGGTCCTTTGACTAAGCAATAATAAATAAGGGCGATGGGCTTACAAAAACGCCCGGCAGCAGCCGGGCGTAGGAGTGGACCGCCTAACTGGCGATCAACGCTCGCTCGGGCTTAGATCTTGCCGATCAAGTCCAAAGATGGGGTGAGGGTTTTGGCACCTTCTTCCCATTTGGCTGGGCACACTTCGCCTGGGTTTTTAGCGATGTACTGAGCAGCACGTACTTTGCGTAGCAGCTCTTTGGCGTCACGGCCAATACCGTTGTCGTGCACTTCGTAGGCCTTGATTTGACCTTCGGGGTTGACGATGAAGGTACCACGTAGTGCGAGGCCTTCTTCTTCGATCAATACCTGGAAGTTGCGGGACAACTGATGGGTAGGATCGGCCAACATGGGGTACTTCACTTTACCAATGGCTTCGGACGTATCGTGCCAAGCTTTGTGAGCAAAGTGGGTGTCGGTAGACACGGAAAACACTTCAACGCCAAGCTTTTGGAACTCGTCGTAGTTGTCAGCTAAGTCTTCGAGCTCGGTGGGGCAAACGAAGGTAAAGTCGGCAGGGTAAAAGACAAACACGGACCATTTACCAGCAATGCTTTCGTTGGTGTAGTCTTTGAATTCACCATTAACAAAGGCAGTGGCTTTGAAAGGCAGGATCTGGGTGTTGATTAACGACATGCTAGGGTTCTCCAAATAATGGTTAGCAATTGACAGTGATTTCAGTATAGGATTTGCCTATTGATTTGTAAAATTGATTAAAATAATCATGTCGATTGCTTTTAACTATCACAACAACAGGCTACTAAAAATCCCTTTTGTCCTGTTCATACTAGCAATTTCTTTACGGTACACCTAGGGGTTTATCGCTATTTTTCAAGGCTTGAGTCAGCTTATGCTCAAAGCCCATAAGAAACCTACTTTTAGTTCGTTCCGTTCTGTAAGACCTCCACGCAGAATAAATAGCCTAGCCTCCCTTCAAGGGCTTGGCTTTTGCTTGATGTGTAAATTGAGGTCTGTATGTCTGCCCCTGCCCTAGCGCCTGAACTTTTACCTGCTGTTGCCCAACGTTGGCATACTCTGTGCTCGGATTTGCAAGCCATCGCACGCGCGCATCCTGATGCCGTGTTCGCGAATTCGCTAGCAGCTGAAGACATGGTGATTCAGCATGCGCTGGCGCGCTTGGCCTTGCCGATTCAAAGCTTTACGCTGAATACAGGGCGGCTGCACGAGGAAACGCTGGCCTTAATTCCCCGTATTCAGGAGCGCTACAACGTGCACGTGCATGTTTTAGAGCCCGACCCAAAAACCGTGGCTGCGCATGTGGACGCTCATGGCGCTTACGCCTTCTATGACAGCCTCGAATTACGTAAAGCCTGCTGTCATCTACGCAAAGTCGCCCCCTTAACGCAGTTTTTGCAGGGGCGCTCGGCTTGGGTGACCGGCCAACGCCGCGAGCAATCTCAGACCCGCGCCGAGCTGCACGCGGTCGAAAACGATACCAGCTTTGGCTTACGTAAATTTAACCCTTTGTGCGATTGGTTGCATGACGATGTGTGGCAGGTGATTCGCCATTTTCAAATTCCCTACAACCCTTTGCATGATCAAGGCTACCCGTCTATAGGTTGCGACCCCTGTACTCGCGCTATTCGTCCCGGTGAAGACTTACGCGCAGGACGATGGTGGTGGGAACAGCGCGACAGCATTGAGTGTGGGTTACATCAAAGCCCTATTCGCCACACGAGTAATTAATTAAAGGAGTTCTTATGGGATCGCTATCCCCACGTACCCATCTAGATTGGCTCGAAGCCGAAGCCATTTATGTGTTGCGCGAAATTGCTGCCGAGTGCGCCCGCCCCGTTTTGTTGTTTTCTGGGGGCAAGGACTCCGCCGTCCTGCTCAAACTCGCCGAAAAAGCCTTTCGACCCGGCAAGTTCCCTTTTCCACTAATGCATATTGATACAGGCCACAACTACCCCGAAGTGATTGAGTTCCGTGACCGCCGAGCCGCTGAGCTAGGCGAGCGACTCATTGTGCGCTCCGTCGAAGACTCCATTGCCCGGGGCACGGTGGTACTGCGCCATGAGCAGGACTCCCGCAATGGCGCTCAGGCCGTTACCTTGCTGGAAGCCATCGAAGAGTTTGGCTTTGATGCCTGCATCGGCGGAGCACGGCGCGACGAAGAAAAGGCCCGCGCCAAAGAGCGTTTTGTATCGTTCCGCGACAGCTTCGGTCAGTGGGACCCCAAGGCCCAACGCCCTGAGCTGTGGCATTTATTCAATACTCGCGTGCATGCCGGCGAAAACTTACGCGCCTTTCCGATATCGAACTGGACCGAGCTGGATGTTTGGCAGTATATCTTGCGTGAAAACATCGAATTACCGTCTATTTATTACTCACACGCGCGCGAGATTGTGCGTCGCAATGGGCTCTTGGTCCCCAACACCCATTTAACCCCACCCAAGGAAGGCGAAACCACCGAGATCATTCAGGTACGTTTTCGTACGGTCGGCGATATTTCCTGCACCTGCCCTGTGGAGTCTTTGGCTGCGAACCCAGCAGATATTATCGCAGAAACTGCCCTCGCCACACTGACGGAACGGGGTGCCACGCGCATGGACGACCAAGTCTCTGAGGCCTCCATGGAACACCGTAAACGACAAGGATATTTCTAATGAAAGCGGCAAACGAAGCTTGGATTCACGCGCAAAAAAGTGAAGTACTGCGCTTTATTACAGCGGGCTCTGTAGACGATGGTAAATCCACCCTAATCGGTCGACTGTTACTCGATAGCCAAGGGGTGTTTGCGGACCAACTCGAAGCCATTAATCGCTCGAAATACCGTCGTGCGGCTGAAAATGAGCTGGATCTCGCACTGCTAACCGATGGCTTGGAAGCCGAGCGCGAACAAGGCATTACCATTGATGTGGCGTATCGGTATTTTGCGACCCCACAGCGTAAATTTATTGTGGCCGATGCACCTGGGCATGAGCAATATACGCGCAATATGCTCACAGGGGCTTCAACCGCTCAAGCGGCCATCATTTTAATTGATGCCAGTAAAGCCCAAGACGGACAGCTGCTTACGCAAACGCGCCGTCATACTACCTTGGCGGCTCTGCTGGGTATTCGTCATATTGTTGTGGCCATCAACAAAATGGATCTCGTGAACTGGGACGAGGCCGTCTTCAATCGTATTCAAGCGGCCTATGCAGATCTGGCGGCTCAAGTGGGCATTGAGCATTTTTATGCGATTCCTATCTCCGCCTTGCAAGGTGAGAATATTGCACACGCGTCAACGCTAACGCCTTGGTATCAGGGCGAGGCTTTACTGCCCCTATTGGAGCACCTGCCCCTAACCGACACCGCTGAAAGCGAGCAAGTGCGTTTGTTTGTGCAATGGGTCATCCGTCATGATGGTCACGCAGCGGAGGCCTTTCGTGGCTATGCAGGTCAACTTGAAAGCGGTCACTTACAGGTAGG
>DWUQ01000131.1 GCA_019120675.1 Candidatus Paenalcaligenes intestinipullorum
CAGCAAGCCCAAGCACCGTTGTGGTTCCAATGGTATCCACAACAGGACAAGCTCGCTTCTAAGCGTTTATTGCAGCGTGTCGAGCAAGCAGGCTACGAAGCGATAGTATTCACACTTGATGCGCCTATTAATGGCATACGCTATCAAGAGCAGCGAGTGGGCTTTACGGTGCCTTCAGAGGCTCAAGCAGTGAATCTCAGTGCCTTTAAAGATCAATTAGCCCATGTTGGGCAGCCAGGTAGCAGTCCTATTTTTGATTCGGGGATTTTACAACACAGTTTGTCGTGGGCTGGTTTGCAAGAGTTCATTGCTGAAACCTCATTGCCAGTCTTGGTTAAGGGGATATTAAACCCTAGTGATGTTGAGCTGGCAATTCAAGCGGGGGCAGCGGGTATCGTGGTGTCAAACCATGGGGGGCGGATATTGGATGCCTTGCCCGCACCTATAACCATGTTACCCAAAGTAGTGAAGGCAGTGGATGGGCGCGTACCAGTATTATGCGATGGTGGGATTCGTTCGGGTACGCAGGTGGCAATTGCTCTAGCATTGGGTGCCGATGCGGTGATGATTGGTCGGCCTTATATTTATGGTCTAACTACCGCGGGCGCTCCTGGGGTGGCTCACGTTTTACATATGCTACGTACAGAGCTGGAAGCCTGCATGACGTTAGTGGGCGCTACTTGTTTGCAGGAGCTCAAAGAGCGATTGCTTTAAGCATACTTTTTTAAACCCTAAAATCGGGGTAGCTTTCAACCCCCCAAGGGCCATTTTGTACCAGATGCGCCCAATCAAAGTATGGGCCTGGGTCCGTCTTGCGGCTGGGGGCAATGTGCTCATGGCCGCGTACCGCGTTTAAGCTAGGGTGGCGTTGATATAAGGCCTGACACAACGCCAACAGCGCCTGATACTGGGGGTCACTAAATGCTTGGGTATCGTTGCCTTCCAGCTCAATACCAATGGAAAAGTCATTACACCCGCTGCGGCCTTGATGCTCCGATACGCCTGCGTGCCACGCACGATTCAACGTCGAAACCAGCTGCACAATGAAGCCATTTCTGCGAATAAAAAAATGCGCAGACACGGTTACATCACGGATATTCTCAAACCACGGGTGCGCATCAAAATCCAATTGGTTCTGGAAAAATTGCACCACGGCATCGCCCTCAAAGCAATTGGGCGGCAGACTGATATTGTGTAGCACCAGTAGGCTGATTTCCTCAGAGGGCCGCGCATTAAAATTAGGTGAGGGAGCAATGTGCACGTTAGGGCTCGCTGACAGCCAACCCTGCTCGCTTAGATTAACGCTGCTCACGTGGGCCCAGCTTGGCGTGCTCAAGGCTGCACCACGCATGATGGTTGGTGAGCAAGGCATCGGAGCGTGGCAAATGCACACCGCAGTGCGCACAGCGCACCATCGGTTCGGCCTTGGTTCGAGCGCTCGGTCGACGGGGTGGAGCAAAACGTGGATCTTGGCGGCGGGCACGGCCCACACTGAGTACACGTATAACAATATAGCCCGCTAGAAAAATAATAACCCAGAAAATTAACTTGCCCACGTGCTTAACCTCGGTGCAATAAAACGTCTAAAACAAAGCGTGTACCGGAATACGACAGGATTAACAAGGCAAAGCCGACCAAGGTCCAGCGCAAGGCTTTATGACCGCGCCAGCCCCAAATATGGCGACCCGCTAACAACGCGCCAAAGGTCAACCATGACAACAGCGTAAATAGGCTCTTGTGATCCATCGGTAGCAGGGTGCCATCAGCGCGTAAGGACACCACCATGCCCGTGGCAACGGTAAGGGTGAGCACCACAAAGCCAAAGCGGATTAAACGAAACAGTAAAGCCTCCTGCACCAATAAAGGAGGCATGGTGTCCAAGGCACGGTGAAAAAGGCTGGGTTTGAGTGCTTGACGACTGGGTTGATGCAGCTGGCGTTCGAGGGCGGACATAAACACCGCATGCAGGGCGGCTACGGTAATCAGCCCATAGGCAATGAGTGCTATCAGCAAATGCGCACGCAGCCAGCGGCTGTCGCCATGGTGGGCAATGGTACCATTAGGAAATAAAGCCGCGAGCAGGCATACAATCGTGGCGGCAGGTAGTAGAATGAGTAATAGACTGTCGAGGCGCAAAAACAAGCTGTCAAACCAGAATATCACCAGCCCCAGCCAAATGGCTGCTGACAACGCCAGCGCCCACCCTAAGTGCAGGCCATTGGGCAGCACAATGGTTAATAACAGCCCAGCCCCATGCAATACAATCGCACCCAGCAACGCAATGCGACTGGGGCCACTGAGTACAGCATGTTGGCCACCACGAGTAAGTGGGCGCCATAGGCTCAGGCCAATCAGCCCATAAGCCAGTGCGGCGAGCAGGTGAAAAGTGATGCTTGCGGACATAAACTTCCAACAGTCAATAAACCAACGCTAAGGCAACAGCCTTAGCCTAAGAGCATTGTATTCTTTTTTTAGTTATACCGACGATCTTCTAGTTTAAGCGAAACCAGCCTTATGTTCGAAAATCTTACCCAGCGGATGGCCCGTGTTGTAAAAACCATGCGTGGCCAAGCGCGACTTACCGAAGCCAACACCCAAGACATGCTGCGCGAAGTGCGCATGGCATTGCTTGAGGCCGATGTGGCCTTACCGGTGGTGCGCGATTTTATTGCCAAGGTCAAAGACAAAGCCGTTGGCACCGAAGTGGCCGAGTCGCTCAATCCCGGCCAAGCCTTAGTTGGGGTAGTGCACACCGAGCTGACCGCGCTCATGGGCGCGGACCTAGGTGAGCACGCCAGCGAGCTGTCCTTAGCGGCTCAGCCACCAGCGGTCATTTTAATGGCGGGTTTGCAAGGGGCGGGTAAAACCACCACCACCGGTAAGCTCGCCAAGTGGCTAAGCGAAGGCCACCATACGCACAATGGTCGCAAAACTGGCAAGAAAAAGGTCTTAGTCGTCAGCGCCGACGTCTATCGCCCCGCAGCGATTGATCAGCTCAAAACGGTGGCCGCACAAGTAGGCGTGGATTTCTTACCCACTG
>DWUQ01000132.1 GCA_019120675.1 Candidatus Paenalcaligenes intestinipullorum
TGACCTTCGGGGATCAGTTCGCGCATGCGTTGGCCTAAGGGCATCATCACAAAGCGTGGCGACATGGAGCCGACGGCATAACCAATGACGGCACCAATGCCCCCAAAGGTGGCGGCTTCAGCAGGTGAAAATAAAATCCACGCACCCAGCGAAGACGCCAATAGAGTAAGAATGGTGGCGGTGGCGCTTTGGCTATTTCGTGCAATCACATAGTCCTCCAAACTATCTTGCGCACGGCGGGCATACCACACCCCAGCAATCGCAAAGATAGCCGTAAAGGAAAACAGCCAAATTAACGTAGCGGTGGAATCAAGCACAGAAACAACTCCATTGACAACAATGAATCAGCACAGGTGTAGAGGCGTCAATGGATTGGAGTGGGATTTCCTTCCCTGCGCCAGCATTACCTGGTTCAGGTTCAAAGGGTCACGCGAAAAAGCGTTTCTCAGCTGCATAAGCACCCCTAGGAACTATGGTCTTAGAATAGGTTAGAGCTCTCCTTAAAGTCAATGAAAGACTAAGTAACCGCAGCAGGACTCAGAAAACCTGTAGGCAATATGCTATTCTGTAGCGTTATGACACGGGGTGTATCCGCACGCGCGGCATACTGAGAACACACTCGTATTACCTGAACCACGATCATACTGGCGTAGGGATGTCATACCGTTGCTCCAGTGAGTGCAGTGCGTGTGAGCTCCCATGCTATTTACTGGAGTATTCACATGTCTGTCTCGACGGCTTTGCCACTTTCCGAACAGGTCGTATTAGTAACGGGCGGGGCCCGTGGGTTGGGCGCAGCGATTTCTCGTGCGTTTTTAAATCAAGGCGCTCGTGTGGTGATCAACTACCACCGTAGCGAAGCGGCTGCTCAGGCTTTGGTCAATGAGTTTCCCAAGCAAGGCTTAGCACTCCAGGGCGATGTGACCAATCGCGAGCAAATCAATGCCTTGGTTGAGCAGGCAGCCACGCATTTTGGTACGCCCATCACCACCGTCATCAATAACGCCTTGCCTGAATTTGCCTTTAACGGCGACGCGCGTCCGCAAGCCGATCACATCCAATGGGCCGAGTTGCACCAACAGCTTGAAGGCATCGTGGGAGGCGCACTCAACACCATTCAAGCGTGCCTACCCGGTATGGAGCAGGCTGGGTTCGGTCGTGTGGTCAATATCGGCACCAATTTATTTCAATTCCCCGTGGTGCCTTACCACGACTACACCGCTGCGAAGGCGGCTTTATTGTCGTTGACCCGCACCTTTGCCAACGACTTAGGGCCAAAAGGGGTCACTGTTAATATGATTTCGGGTGGGCTATTGCGCACCACCGATGCGTCCGCCTCCACCCCTGATGAGGTGTTTGACATGATTGCAGCGTCCACGCCTTTGCGTTCTGTCACCACCCCCGAAGAGTTTGCGGACACGGCGTTATTTTTTGCCTCGCCTTGGGCGCGTGCAGTAACCGGACAAAACTTGGTTGTAGACGGTGGATTGGTGAAAAACTAATGCGACAGATGCACATTAACCTGTTTATTTATGGTTGCGGGCATCACCGTGCGGCGTGGCGTCATCCCCAGTCGGGTATTGAGCGCATGGGGGATATCCGCTTTTTTCAGAATTTGGCGCAAATTGCCGAACGGGGCAAACTGGATGCGGTGTTTTTTGCCGATGGCCAATCCGCGGATAATGTTTCTGATGGGCCACGCTGGTTTTTGGAGCCCCTAACGATGCTGTCGGCCTTGGCGGTAGCCACCGAGAAAATTGGCTTAATTAGCACCGTTTCCAGCACGTTTTTCACCCCGTTTCATGCGGCACGCATGTTGGCCTCGTTGGATCATATCTCCAATGGCCGCATGGGTTGGAATGTAGTGACCTCCATGTATGACGTGGAAGCGCGCAATCACAATTATGAAAGCATGCCGGATCACGCCTGGCGCTACAAACGTGCCGAAGAGTTCATCGATGTGGCCAAGCGCTTGTGGGATTCTTGGCCGGATGAGGCGGTAAAAATTGATCGCCAAGGTGACTACGCCGATGTGAGTTTGGTGCAACCGATTAATCATCATGGCGAGCATTTCTTAGTCGATGGGCCATTAACCGTGCCGCGTTCGCCTCAGGGGCATCCGGTGCTCTTTCAAGCGGGTGCATCCGAACAGGGGCGTACAGTCGCCGCCCAGTCGGCGGAGGCGATTTATGCGGTGGCCTATGACTTACCCGCGGCCCAAGCCTACTACCGTGACATCAAGCGTCGCGTCAAAGAAGCTGGCCGGACCGTGGATGTGCCCATTATGCCGGGTTTGGTCACCTATGTGGGCTCCACTAAAGCCGAGGCGTTAGCCAAGCAGCGCGAGCTGGACGAGCTGCTGCCCGCTGAAACCTCACTGCGCCAATTAGGGCAGTTTATCTACCAAGACTGCATGGATTGGGAGCTGGATGCCCCGGTGCCCCCTTTGCCACCTCTTGAAGGTTTTCCAGGACCAAAAGGGCGTTACGGCACCATTTTGCGTATCATCGAAAAAGAAAACCCCACCGTCCGTCAGTTGTTAGGGCGCTTAGCCGCTGGAGGCGGGCATTGCACCATGGTGGGCACGCCCGAGGAAATCGCCGATGAAATGGAACACTGGTTCCGCAACGAAGGCGCGGATGGCTTTAATTTAATGCCACCCGCCTTACCGGAAAGCATTGAAGACTTTGTGGATCACGTGGTGCCGGTTTTGCAAAAGCGAGGTTTGTTCCGTAAGGAATACGAGGGCAGTACTTTGAGAGAGCATTTGGGTTTGGAGCGACCTAAGGCTTAATCACACTTCGCGGGGAGGGGGTAACCAGCTTCAAGTAACGAGTAATTACTCTGCTTAGGTTGCCCTCTCTGTTAGCGCGCTGCAACCCGGCCCGTTTAAAAGGCTGCGCCCGCCAGTCGTCGGTTCGACTTTCAACTGCACACCAATACGCTCTTTAAGCGCACCCACATGAGAAATAATACCGATTAGCTTGCCGGATTGTTGCAAGGTGCTCAGTGTATCCAGTGCGACTTCCAGGGCTTCCTCATCCAGTGTCCCAAAGCCCTCATCTAAAAATAATGAATCCACACGGATGCGGTCGCTGTGTAGGGTGGATAAGCCTAGGGCTAAGGCCAGGCTGACGATAAAGCTTTCCCCACCGGATAGATTTTTCGTGGAACGCTGTTCGCCCCCTTGATAGCTGTCGATGACCAACAGCTCTAGAGCGGCATCTGGATCACGCATCAGCAGGTAGCGGCTGTGCATTTTTTGTAAGTGCTGGTTGGCGTTTGCCACCATGCGTTCAAAAGTCAGCCCTTGAGCAAAGTTGCGGTATTTTTTGCCATCGGCGGAGCCAATGAGTTGATGCAGAGTGTTCCATGACGCCAAGGTTGTGCGTTGGGCTTCAATGCGTTGTGCATGTTGAGCGGCTTTTTCTCGTTGAGCGTGATCGCGGGCTAGGGCTTGTTCAATTTCCCAAGATTGTTTGTTGAGCGTTTCATACTGTTGTTGGGCAGCTTGGTGTGCAGTGTGGAGGCTAGCCTCGGTGTGGTTACTTAATGCGGGGAGGACGTCACGCTCTTGAGTAAGCTGGTCTTGTGTGGTTTGAGCGGACTGAAGCTGTGCGTCAAGATGTCGACATTGTTGATCATGTTGCTCGCATCGGGCATGCAGTTGCGCACGTTCGGTTGACGTCAATCGAGCGGCGAGAAAATCCGCTTCATCTTCGAACCCTAACGCTGGCAGCTGCTTTAAAAACACTGTCTCGGCATTGTGTGTCTCGTGTTGGCGTTGCTCTAACTGTGCCTGTAGAGCGTGAAGCTGCCCCGTTTTGCTTTCTAACGCACTTTGTAAGCGAGCGACCTGCTGCTGTGCGGCATCGACTACGTGCTGTTGAGCGCTACGTTCGGCTTCTAAGGCGGCTTCGAGGCTCGCCAAGCTGGCCTCACCCACTAAGCGCTGTCGTTCTTCGTGAAGACGCTGTTGGAAAGTGGTAATGGCTGCACGTTGACGGGTGGTGTCTTCGAGCTTTTGATTTAGCGTCTGGCGTTGTTCGGATAAATGTGTGTGCGACGCTTGCTGTTGAGCATGGTTTGCCATTGCATCCATTAAGGCCACACAGGCACGATGGCGCTGTTGATTCAGCGTTACTCGCTCGGAGGCGGTCTGCAAACGAGCTTGTATCCATTGCACTACTTCCTCCGTGGGGAGAGAAGCATTCAGACTTGGCGACGTTTTGGTCAGCACATCTAGGGAGGGCGCTAAGCTTTGACGCAAGCTATTGATCTGCCGTCGAAGTTCGGCCTCTTGGCGTACGCAATAGTCTTGTGCGGTGCTCAAACGATCCAGCTCCCGTTGGGTCGTTTGCAGCTGCTCAAACGCAACGTGCCAAGCGCGTTCGGCTTGCTCGGCTTGGGTACGCAGTAGATCTTCAGAGGGCAGGGCTGCCTCGTTCGCATAAGGGTGCTCTAACGCGCCACACAATGGGCAGGGCTCGTTCGTAGCCAGTAAAGCACGCTGCTTTTCTAAGCTTGCAATACGCAGTGCCTGTTGATGCAATAGGCTGTGCGTACGCTTGGTTTCAGCCGCTTGATTCAACGCTTGTTGTTGATGGTCGAGCGTCTGCGTTAGTTGAGCACGGCGTTCTTTGTGAGTGGCGAGTGTTTGAAGGCTGTGTTGCAGCGCTGCTTCGGCGGTCTGCCAACGCTGAATGTTCTCTAAAGCCTCGTGCCATTGGGCGGCTTCTGCTTGAAAGTGTGTTTGGTACTCAGAAAGCTGCTCGGCTTGTTGAGCTAAAGGGGCTTCAGGCTCGAGTGGGAAAACACTCAACTCGACGTGTGCATTTAGAGTAGCGAGCCGTTCACGGGCTTGATGTTCCTGGCTCTGGCTTTGTGCAAGTTGCTGTTCGCACGACACGATGTGCGCGTTTAACTTAGCGATCTGTTGTTGCAATGTGCTGACAGGGGTTTGCGTATCCAGCTCGTGCAGATGCGCTTGGTGACTGCGGTATTCGGTTTCCAGCTCGCGTACGCGGTGCAACACTTTCTGACGCGTAGTGTGATCTTGGGTTTGTGCTTGTTGGGCTTGGCGCGTTTCTTGTAATGCACGCTCGGCCTCGGACAACTGTTTGGGTAAGGTAGCGAGCTCTTGTTGCAGGGCGCCATACTGCGCCTGAAGCCGTTGTAATTCTTGCCGTTGTGCGCGCAACGGGCCGTGCAGGGCGTCTAGCTCGAGCGCCGCCCTGGCACGTGTCAGCTGTTGGCGCATCGGCCGCAAAGCGTCGCTCGCCTCAGATAAACGCTGTTGCTCAGCCTGTAATTGCTGCAGAGTGTGCGCATTTTTATCCCAGCTTTTATGCCAATCAACCGCTTGTTGCAGGTGTTGACAGGTGGCCTGTTGTGCACGAAGTGCTTGCTGTAAGTCTTTCTGTTGGGCGCTCAGAGCAGCAATTTCCTCGGTGTTCAAAAACGCTAACCCCGCCACCTCAGCTTGCAGGACGTCCAGTTGATGGGCCGCCTCGTTACGGAGCTGGTGCACACGTATGGAGATCTCGCTGTAAATGCGCGTGCCGGTGATTTGCTCTAATAAAGGCGAGCGTTCGTCCGCAGTCGCTTTTAAAAAGCTGGCAAATTCCCCTTGCGCCAACAAAACCGAACGCGTAAACCGCTCAAAGTCCATACCGGTTTGCGTTTCAATGAACTGCCGCACCTCGTTTAGTTTGGTGTGCAGCACCGTGCCGCTTTTACGCTCGTAGACTTCGTGACGAATGTTTTGCAGGGCGCCATCAGGCTGGCGACGGGCGCGGTGTTGCGACCAATGCACACGGTACTCACCAGCCACGCAAGCGAACTCGACCTCGGCTGAGCATTCGCCGGTTTGGCGCGACATGATTTCATTTTCGCTTTTGCTCAAATTTTTTAAACGCGGCGTTTGCCCATATAAGGCTAAACAGATCGCGTCTAAAATTGTGCTTTTCCCCGCACCAGTGGGGCCGGTAATGGCAAAAATGCCTTCACGCACAAACGCCTCGTCGGTGAAATCAATCTGCCACGAGCCCGCCAAGGAGTTTAAGTTTTGAAAACGTACTGAAAGTATGCGCACGGGGAATCCTAATTAAGCCTGAGGGTCGTCGTCATGCAAGCTTTGTACGGCTTGTTGGTAATAAGGGATCAGCTCGGCTTGCTGCGCCTCAGGGATACTATGAGCCTGCAAGCAGCGCTCAAACACTTGATCGTGGCGCAGCTCGCTTAAGCACTCGGTA
>DWUQ01000133.1 GCA_019120675.1 Candidatus Paenalcaligenes intestinipullorum
ACTTCCAATTGCCCACACCGGATCACACGTCGCTCTTGGATACACAGCACCTAAGCATTGAGCGCGAGCAGCTGGGGGACAGCTATGTGGTGGAATTAATTGAGCTATTTTTAGAGCAAAGCGCCCAACAAGCGGACGCATTACGTCGTCTAGACCCAAAGCGGGAACCCGAATCCTGCATTACTTTATTGCATCGTTTGCAAGGCTCCTGCACAACGTTGCGGTTATATAGCCTCACGACGTTGCTGATTGAGGCGCAGCAGCACATCGAGCAAGCGAGTATTGAAACACAACATATCGATGAGATTTTAACGGTGCTCTGGCAAGCCCAAGATCAGCTTAGAGCGTATTTGGCTCACATTGCCGAATCCGATACCCCTCGCCCCGCACCGTAACAATACAGCTCTCAGTTGGGTCGTGGTCGAGTTTGCGGCGCAAGCGCCGAATGAGCACATCTAAGGAGCGCGAGTCCGCACTTTGCCCTTCACCAATTGCCTGCGCTAAGCGTTCACGACTGACCACTTGGCCTGCGTGCTCGCAGAGTAATATTAAAAGCTGATGCTCACCACGAGTAAGGGTACGGATCGTCCCATCCACATGCTGCAACTGACGCTGCGCCAATTGAAAACGCCAATCCCCTAAATAATAGTCGTGGGCACCGGTAGGTTTAGGGGCACGTTGAGCGCTTGCACCTAAGCGTCGTAATACCGCTCGGGTACGGGCTAGGAGCAAGCGGGCATCGTAGGGCTTAATAATGTAGTCGTCGGCGCCCAGTTCAAGCCCCACAATCTGGTCCACATCACTGTGGCGACTGCTCACTAAAATAATACCCAACTGCGGATATTGGGCACGCAGCTTGGCAGTCAGGCTAAAGCCGTCTTCGCCAGGCAAATTAATGTCTAAAAAAACAAGCTTCACATCCGTCGTGACACTTAATAACTGCGTCAGCTGCACCCCATCATCGGCGCATAACACGTGTGCGTGCTCTTTATGCAAATAGGCTGTGAGCCGGTGGCGAGCTACCGGATCGTCATCCACCACAATAATGGGTGTTGTTAGCCCAGCAAACATAGTCTGTCACTCCTGAAGGCTGAGGTAAACCGAACGCTGTGCGCGATCCCACTTGAAACTCGACCGTGAACAGCTGATAATTCGTGCATTCTACTCTTTCTATAGGCGAAGGCTCATGATTCACGAACTCACACGTATCCATATTCAACCGGGCAAACAAAAAGAATTTGAGGCCGCTGTGGCAAAAGGCGTTGATGAAGTCATTCGTCACTCTACGGGCTTTATCGCCTACAAACTTAACCAAAGCTTGCAAAATCCAGAGCTGTACCAATTGCATATCAGCTGGGAAACCTACGATAACCACATGATTGATTTCCGTGAGTCACCCGCTTTTCCAAAGTGGCGTGCTTACGTAAGCGAGTACTTTGTGGATGCCCCCTCCACCGAGCACTATGTAACCGTACTCGGTGCATAACCCCATCAGAGCACTAGAAAAACGGCCGGTTGAGTCATCCTAACCGGCCGTTTTCCTGAGGGAGGATCGAATGCTGTGTACGCTCCCTAGGCTTAGAGTCGATGACCACTCATCAACTGCTGCACATCATCGAACACCTCGGTAACTTCTACCGCTGGCTCAGGGCTGAGCACACTCACCACATAAATGGCTAACGCACCCAAGATAAAGCCGGGGATAATCTCGTACAGTCCTAGCCAACCATAATGGTTCCAAACCAGCACCACTACCGCCCCCACGATCATGCCTGCCAACGCACCGCCGCGCGTCATACGACGCCACGTGAGCGATAAAATCACGACTGGGCCAAAGGCCGCACCAAAACCGGCCCACGCGTAGCTGACCATCGACAAGACACGGCTGTCGGGGTTCCAAGCGAGGGCAATGGCCACAAGAGCCACCGCCAGCACCATCAAGCGCCCAAACCAAACCAATTCTTTGTCGCCAGCCTCGCGGCGAATAAAAGTTTTGTAAATGTCTTGAGTAAGGGAGCTGGAGCAAACTAATAGTTGCGCCGACAACGTGCTCATGACCGCGGCTAAGATCGCCGCCAGCAAAATCCCCGCAATCCATGGGTTAAAGAGCAATATCGACAGCTCAATAAAGACACGTTCCGAGTTTGCAATGACGCCTCCCGCTTGCTCTGGGTTGGCTTCAAAGTAGGCAATCCCAAAAAAGCCGACCGCGACCGCACCCGCTAGACACAAAATCATCCAGGTCATACCAATACGACGCGCATTGGGAATGGTCTTGATGGAATCCGCCGCCATAAAGCGCACCAAAATATGCGGTTGACCAAAATAACCCAAACCCCAAGCCAAGGCCGACACCACACCGATTTTGGAAATACCATGCAGCAGTTCAGTGCTACTGGCGTTAACACTTTGCGCCACGGCGACCGAATCCCCAAAACCACCCACATGATGGATGATGATCAAAGGCGTCAACACCAAGGCGGTAAACATCAACGAGGCTTGCACCGTATCGGTC
>DWUQ01000134.1 GCA_019120675.1 Candidatus Paenalcaligenes intestinipullorum
CTGCAGGTTGTTAAGACAGTAAGTAGACTTTGACTGTTGTAATTTTTAGCAAAGGTCCTACAGGTTAAGTTGCAGATTTTTACAATTGTTTTGTCTTAAGATGAACGCAAGGCTTTATTGTTGTTTTAGACGTAGTAACCCATAACCGAAGTTTCTTATTGATAAAGGATACCGTGATGAAAGTTACTCGAAATCTAGCACTTGCCCTCATGCTTGGTCTAACTGTTGGTGTTACCGCAGGGTGCTCCGTTGCACGCGATCAAGAAACCGTAGGGGAGTATGTTGATGGCGCGGGTGTCACCGCTGACGTCAAGTCTCGTTTAGCCAAGGATGCCGTAACCTCCGCCGCAAACATTCATGTGAAGACCATTGATGGCGGCATTGTCCAACTTTCTGGCTTTGCGAAATCCGAGCGTGAGAAAAACCGTGCGGGTGAAATTGCCCGTTCTGTTAAAGGTGTGACCAAAGTCCACAACGATCTTGTTGTACGCCCCTAATGCTGCGTTAGCCTAATTCGCAGCAAGATTAAAGCCATCGGTTAAATAGCCGATGGCTTTTTTGTTGGCCTCTGGCCATGCAGGTAACGATTATAAAAAAAGCTGAACACGATAGCGTGCATCGTGCACACCATGTAAAGAGTCCAGCGATAAACAAACCGCCCAAGTCAAATAAACCTTATGGCTGGTAAATACAGCACGCATCGCATTCCTAGCTTAAGATAACAAAGCTGCGCTGGTTCAAGCGGCATTTTTTCTTTTACCTTTTAACCTTTGAATCGCTTTCGCTATGGCTACCCTTCATTTGCTCCTTATAGATCCGCAAAACGACTTTTGTGATGTACCGATGGCGTTATATGGCCCAAACGACGAGACGCCCGCTTTGCCAGTATCGGGAGCGCATCGGGATATGCAGCAGGTGGCTTGCCTCATCAATACCTTAGGTCAGCGTTTAACGGGTATTACGGTTTCTTTGGACGCCCATCCTGAGTTGGCGATTGAGCGCCCGAGTGTGTGGCGGGATGCACAAGGTCAGCCTGTAGCACCTTTCACACAAATTACCTATGCCGATGTGCAGGCAGGTATCTATGTACCCATTGCTGAGCAGGCGTTGGTGGCGCAGCAGCTTAAGCGCCTGGATAAGCTGGGCTTAACCCTGATGGTATGGCCAACTCATTGTGTCAAAGACAGTTGGGGCTATCAGGTGCATCCCGCCGTAAACTTAGAGCTGAAAGCGTGGGAAAAACGTACGGGGCAGATTGTTGAGTATGTGCCGAAGGGTGAATACCCGTGGTCAGAGCACTATGGGATTTTTGAGGCGGTGACCCCCTTGCCAGAGGTGCCGGAAACCCAATTTAATTTGGATTTAGCACAGCGTCTTAGCCAAGTGGATACGCTCTTGGTGGCGGGCGAGGCCTCCACCCATTGTGTGCTGCACAGTTTGACGCAATTGATGCAGGCCGCAGATTCTGGGGTCATCGATTTTGACTTTACCAAGCTGGTGCTTTTAGAGGATGCCATGAGCCCCATTGCTGGCTTTGAAGCCGATTGGGCGGATTTACTACAAAGACTCAACCAGCGTGGCGCACGTCGTAGTACGGTTGCGGAATGGACAAACTAAGCGGACTGGTGAGTATCCTAGGATGCTCCCAATCCCAACACCAGTGCCGCTTCTATTGGCGTGGTTACGGTATAGGTTTTGCCGTGAGCACTGGGAAATGCTTAACCGGGTTTATGATCAGGGCGAGGAGTCCCCAAAGGCTTTGCATACTGCACAGCAAACCAAAGCATGGCCACGATACTTAAAGTCAAACTTAAGTGATAGCTACCCAGCACAAAGTTAGGCCACAAGACCAAGCCAATGCCGCGTACGATAGCCGCTGCAAACACACACAGCATTGCTAAATTAAACCCCGCAGGTACCTGCAAGGCTCGCCCTGTATGACCCAAGCTCACACGGCTCATCATGCTTAGAATCATCGCTAAAATCGCGCCAATGGTTAGGGTGTGCACTGCGATATCGGTAGCTAAACGGGTCCACAAACTAATACCCCACAAGGCCATGCCCAAAATGATAAAGGCATAACTCAGCTGCAAGCTCCACAGTAAAGGTGTTTTCAAGGTTTGTAAGGGGGCCCACTGCAACAAGCGATGAGCGTTCAAGACGACAAGTAAGCCCAAAGCAATACTGAGTACAGGCTTCGGTACGGCCACGCCGAGTACTTGTACGCTTAGGCTGATATTGAATACAAGAATGCTGATTAAAATTAGAGCTTCTCGCCATTTGGGGGCGGGGGCAACATTAATTTGTAAACCTCGAGAGGTGAAAAAGGGAATCACTCGACCGCCCAAGACCACCATTAGACTGACTACGAGCCAAATTGCTAGGTACGCACTGTGTTGCACCATGGCGTAGTTGTTGGTCGCTGCTCCATAATACATGCCTAGATTGCTCAAGCTGAGCCACACTAAAACCGGTACAAAAATTAGATTACGCCATTTCTGGGCTTTAATCACCAAGCGTCCTACAGCCCAAGCCGTAAGAGGAATAAAGGCAAGATCGATCACTGCTACCAGCCAAAGCGGTAAGCCAGCGGAGTAAAACAACGTAATACGAGCCAAGAGCCACAGCGCAACCAGTGCCCAAAGGCTAGCCCCCCGTAAGCTGGGCAGCCCCGTCCACGTTTGTACAGCCGTCAGTAGAAATCCCGCAATGATGGCACTACTAAAGCCAAAGAGCATTTCATGCTGATGCCACCAGCTGTAAT
>DWUQ01000135.1 GCA_019120675.1 Candidatus Paenalcaligenes intestinipullorum
CTTATATACAAATCCTTACTATGTAATAAACCCCTAGCTATGTGATACGCTGGGCTCGTTTAGCCAAGTCCATGATATTTTTTGCCAAAATCTAAAGTGGCTTCAAAAAAACCGTCTTTGCTGCCGCAATCATAGCGTTTACCCTCATATTGGAAACCGTAAACATTTCGCGACTTTAATAAACTGGCAATACCATCGGTTAATTGGATTTCACCCCCCACACCGGGTTGGGTTTGGCGTAAATGATCAAAGATTTCGGGCTCAAGCACATAACGACCCACCACCGCTGCTGTGGAGGGGGCGACATCTGGAGCTGGCTTCTCGACAATGCCAGTAACATGGGTGGTCGCATCATCGACCGCGCTCCCAGAAATAATGCCGTATTTGTCGGTTTGTTGTTGGGGGACTTGTTGGATAGCTAGAATGCTGCCGTTATGTTGATGAGCGGCTTCGACTAACTGACGGGAAACGGGGGTGGTGGCATCGATCAAGTCATCGGCCAGCAAGACTAAAAAGGGCTCATTACCGACAATAGGGGCTGCACAGAGTACCGCATGGCCCAAGCCCAACGCACCCGGTTGGCGGGTGTAAATACAGCTGACGTACGAAGGAATAATGTCTTGCACACGTGCTAGGAGCTCAGTCTTTTGTTTGCTTTCTAGGTCATGCTCAAGCTCGGGGTTGCGATCAAAGTGGTCTTCGATGGCGCGCTTGTTGCGTCCGGTAATAAAGATCAGCTCGGTCACTCCAGCAGCGATGGCTTCCTCGACAGCGTATTGGATCAAAGGCTTATCGACCACAGGCAGCATCTCTTTGGGCATGGCCTTGGTAGCAGGCAAAAAACGGGTACCTAAGCCAGCAACAGGGAATACAGCTTTACGGATCGGTTTCATAGGACGTTAATGTATTAAAAAATATTAATGGGTAGAAGGTAGCGATACGGTAACATGAGCCGCATCATGCAACGCAACGGGGCTGGCTGAGCGACCCGCTTCGCTTGGAGGCGGTCCAGCAATCAGCCCTTTGCCATAGGCAGCCAGAGCTAAGTTAGCAATCAGAGCAAGAAAAACGATGTATTTCATGAGCGCTGCAATAATTTAAAAAACTATCATACCGTTATTTAGCTTTAACGTTTTAAAGAGAAAGTAAAGGTACGTAGCCCTCATCTTTAAAAGCACATGCGTATTAGTTTTAGGGATGGTGATAATAGGCCATACTGGCTAGGCCATCCAGCGTAGGAGTGTCGCACCAAATCAAATGCGCTTCGGGTACGCTGAGCTGACTAATCTGTTGTGCAAAGGCATGCTCTAACTCTTCACGCACCATCGCGCTTGCCCCCCCACTACCAAACAACCACGGCACGCTTGGGCTGTGTTCATAGGTAAACAGCCATTGCCGCATCACTGCCCCCACTTGGGCAGCGGTGATTCCCGTGCTTATCGCCGATTGAGTGTGCTTAGGAAAGATATCCACATTGCTGGTGCCCACATTCAGCTGTGCGGTATTCAACGCCAACGCTTGGCCCATTAACTGTGGACCAGGCAAGATCACTCCACCTTCGAAATCATGGTGCTGTTGATTTTCATTAAATAAAATGCTGTCCACGGTGGTGGCCGTGCCAAAACTAGCGTGCACAAATGAATGGGCGTGTGTATCGGCTTGGTGTAGCAAGCCAATGGCGCTGAGCCAACGATCGGCGCCCAAAAGGTGGGGGTGCTCATAGCCATTGAGCAAAAGCGGAAAGGGGTCGGCTCCGGTGAGCCACGTGGCTCGAATGGTCAGCTCGTCTAAATACTGTTCCACTTGTTCACGCACCGCTGTATCCGCCACACAGACCCCATACGCACCCGTTAAGATACCGGCTTGGTTATGCAGCCAAGTCTGTAAATGGTGAATTTCGTGATGGGCATAGGCTAAGGTAGTGGCCTCGCGTGTGGCACACCCTTGCCGTGCCAACCCTATTTTAATGCGGGTATTGCCGATATCGATCAATAAGTACATAAGTTTCGTTAGCGTGGTGAGGGGGTGCGAATCGAGACATCCCCAACAGAGATAGGATGATCGCCTAAAGCATTGCGCACCAGCAAACGTCCGTCGGGCGCAATACCGTGCGCCAAGCCGGAGAGCAGCTCTTGTTGTTGATCCATGACCACCACACTTTGGCCTTGCAGTGCGTCAACATTCTGATAGCGGGGAACTAAACCCTCAAAGCCAAACGCCGTGGCGCGATTAAGGCTGTCGTACCAGCTTTGAGCAACCGCAGCGATAATGTCTGCATGACGGTGGGTGGACAGGTCAGGGCAGTCCTGACAAACCTGCGCCCAATCCGCAATAGGGCGCTCCAGTTCGTGACTTAAGCGTTGGCTATCCGCTAGGTTAATGCCAATGCCAATGACGACCACATGGTGGTCACGGCTGGCCGGTGCGGTACTGGCGCGCGTGACTTCCGTCAGGATGCCGGCCAATTTTGCACCATACCACAGCACATCATTTGGCCATTTTAAACGCAAGGCCACTTGATGTCGCACGGGCAACAGCTGGCGTAACCCCTCACAGGCTGCTACACCGGCTAAAGGGGATAACGTTGCTAAGTGCTGCGGCGCTAAAAACACATCAAAGGCACAGGAGAACATCAAGTGTGCGCCGTCTCGATTGTGCCAGACACGACCGGCACGGCCTCGGCCTTCAGTCTGGTAGTGTGCGCCCAGTAGCCACGGGCGTACCAAAGGCTGGTCACTACGCCGAGCACGGGTAATCAGCTCACCATTGGTGGAGCCCGTTCGTGGCACCCAGTCGATGGATTTAAAAGCAGGCAAGCGCTCTTGCAGCTGAGTGCGTAAGCGATTTGGGGTAGTAAGCGGAGGCGGCAAGATACACATGCTGACGGTCAAGCAAAGGGGTTACAGTTATAGTAGCGCTTAAGGTTAGAATCAAAGAATGTATGATTGTTGAGTAGTGTAACCATGGAACAACCCACACAGATTCATTTTAATGGCACCAGCGGTATTATAGATTGCGCCATCGATTGGCCCGACGACAACGTCATTGGTTGGGCTTTAGTGTTGCATCCGCACCCTTTGCACGGCGGCACGCGCAACAACAAAGTCGTCACCACCATCGCCAAAGCCTGTACACAACACGGTTTGGTCGCAGTGCGGCCAAACTTTCGTGGCGTTGGCGACTCAGCGGGCGAGTTTGATCACGGCAAGGCCGAAACCGAGGACATGCTCGCATTGATCGAGCAGTTTACCCAGCAGTTCCCTCAGGTTGCCCAAGGCCAATGGGTGCTGGCAGGCTTTTCATTTGGCACGGCGGTGGCTGCTCAGGTGTATAGCGCGTTGTTGGACGCTGAGCGCCCCTTGCCCGATCGTGTGCTGCTAGCAGGGCCCGCTGTGCACCGTTTTGGTACGCGCAGTATTCAGTTGCCCGAGGCTACCTTTTTAGTTCATGGCGAAGACGACGAGGTGGTTGCCCTCACTGAGGTTATGGAGTTTGCTCGGGAGCACGACCTCCCCGTCACCGTTATTCCTGGCTCCACCCACTTTTTCCATGGCAAACTCTTACGCTTGCGTGACCAGATTGCGCAACAGTTACGTTAAAATTTCTTATTTCGGCCTCAACGTTTGGGGTCTCGTGTGACTAAACCAGTAATATCATGACTTTTTTCCCCCAAGCCCGTTCACGTTGTACCCAGTTAGTCGCTGCTTTAATGTTGGCGAGTGCGCCATTTTTGGCTCACACTGAAAACGCCATGTTGCCTGAGGCCGATGCGCCCACTGCGACCGACGCGCCTCAGTTTATTGGCGAGTTGTCTTCGATTCCTGCCCCCAATTTACCCGCACGCGCTTGGCTGAGTGTGGACGCCTCAACCGGCCAGTTAATTGCTGCCAAAGACCTCGAAGAGCAGATCGAACCCGCTTCGTTGACGAAGCTCATGACGGCCTACTTAGTGTTTGATGCATTAGAGCGCGGCAGCTTAACGCTGGACCAAACCGTACGCATTTCTCCTAATGCTTGGCGCACTGGTGGCTCGCGCATGTACATTGAGCCTGATACCAACGTGAGTGTTGACGATTTGCTGAAAGGGGTGATTGTGCAGTCGGGCAACGACGCCACTGTCGCCCTAGCCGAGGCGGTAGCCGGCAGCGAGGCAGCCTTTGTGGCGCTGATGAACGAAGAAGCCACCCGACAGGGGCTCACGCAAACGCATTTTGAAAACTCCAGCGGTTTACCGCATCCCGACCACCTCACTTCTGTACGTGATTTGGGTATCTTGGCGCAAAATTTAGTCAATGATTTTCCCCAATACTTGCCGTATTACAGCCAAAAAGAATTCACCTACAACAATATCCGTCAGCCCAACCGTAATCGCTTGTTGTCGCTGGACCCAACCGTAGATGGCCTAAAAACAGGGCATACCGATGCGGCCGGCTATTGCTTGGTGTCCACAGCCTTACGCGATGGCCGCCGAGTGGTTGCCGTGGTGGTGGGTACCGCAAACGACAACGTACGCACCGAAAGCAGCCTAGAGCTTTTAAACTGGAGCTACAAAAACTTTGAAATGGTGGAGCTCTTTGGTGCAGACGACCCCGTCTTAACCGCACAGGTATGGGAGGGCGAGGAGGACACCGTAGGCTTAGGTGTTGAGCAACCTCTACGTGTCACCGTACCTCGTGGCAAAACCGATCAGATCGAACCGATTGCCGAGTACAGCCAACCGCTCATTGCGCCCATCGAAGCCGGTACCGTAGTGGGGCAGCTTAGTCTAAAGCTTGGCGATACCGTTTTGGTCACCGAGCCACTGGTAGCACTGAAAACCGTGCCTCAAGCCGGGTTTTTTGGACGCATGTACGACAAAGTACGGATGTGGTTTAACTAAACGAGCGATACAGATCGGGGCACATGTGGATGGGCCCCATTCATCAAGGAAGAAAACATGATTGCTGGAGTCGACCCCGATACCATTGTGTACCTGAATGGGGATTATGTACGTTTGGGCGATGCCACCATTTCAGTCTTAGACCGTGGCTTTATTTTTGGTGATGGCATTTACGATGTGGTGCCAGCCTACCAAGGCAAGCCCTTTCAAATGGAAGATCACTTGGCACGCTTAGAACGCAATCTGGCTGCGCTGAGTTTGGAGACAGCCTTTACACGTCAAGATTGGGAAGGGCTCGTCTTAGATATATTGGCGCGCTCGGGCAAAGGCCGGGATTGTATGGTTTACATTCAGGTTACCCGCGGGGTGGCCAAGCGTGATCACGCTTTCCCTGAAGGGGTACGTCCCACCGTTTTCTGCATGGTGACGCCCTTTGATCGCCCACATACTCAGCGTGAGCACGGGGTACGCGCCATCAGTATCGAAGATCTACGCTGGTTACGCTGTGATATTAAATCGATTTCTTTGTTGGGTAATGTATTGGCCAAACAGCAGGCCGTTGAGGCAGGCGTGGACGAAGTGGTGCAGTTTCGCGATGGCTGGCTCACTGAAGGGGCGTCTAGTAATATCTGGGTGGTCAAAGACGGTGTCTTGTTGGCGCCACCCCGCAATCAGTATATTCTAGAGGGGGTGCGCTATCGCTTACTTGAGCAACTGGCTGCCCAAGCGGATATTGCCTTCGAGGCCCGTCCCATTAGCCAAGAAGAAGTCCAGCAGGCGGACGAGCTAATGATGAGCTCCGCCACACGTGAAGTCCTGCCCATTGTCGAGCTGGATGGCCAGCCTGTCGGCGCCGGTATACCTGGGCCGATTTATAATTGTTTACGCCAAGGCTACGATGCCCTGATCGCGGCCCTAGGAGATGAAGCATGATCCCACCTGAAGATTCTCTCATTGAATACCCAAGTGAATTTCCCATCAAAGTTATGGGCAAGGCCGACCCTACCTTAGCTCAGGCGTTAACCGAAATCGTACTGGAACACGACCCTGATTTTGATGCCAGCACCATTGAAATGCGTCCAAGCAAGGCTGGGAACTACATTGGGCTGACGTTTCGTATTACCGCTCTTTCTCGGGAGCAGCTCGATAACGTGTATCGCGCCTTGCACGCCCATCCCTTAGTCTCGGTGGTGCTCTAATTGGCCTCTACCCTACTAACGGTGCAGCCTCTCGCCCAGCGGGTGCCTTATGAGCAAAGCTGGGCCGCGATGCGCACGTTTACCGAGCAGCGCCACGCGGATACTCCCGACGAAGTATGGCTGATCGAACATCAGCCGGTGTACACCTTGGGCCAAGCGGGTTTAGCGTCCCATATTTTAAATGCGCAGCACATCCCTATCGTTCAGTGTGACCGAGGCGGGCAAGTAACCTATCATGGGCCCGGCCAGGTCACGGTGTATTGTTTATGGGATTTACGCCGCTTAGGTTTGTATGTCAAGGAATACGTGGCCTTACTCGAAGAGGCGATTCTGCACGTACTGCAGGGTTATGGTTTGAGCGAGGCCACCCGTAAGGCTGGTGCGCCGGGCGTGTATGTGCCCGCACAAGCTGTGTTGGCTCTGCAGGATCCTTCCACTGACTTAGTTAAAATAGCTGCTATAGGCGTTAAAATCCGTAATGGTCGTGCCTACCATGGGCTTGCCCTCAATGTTGATATGGATCTACGCCCCTTTCAAGGAATTAACGCCTGTGGCTATGCCGGTTTACGCACGACCGACCTGCGTGAATGCGGCGTTGATACGACCGTGGCCGAGGTGGCCGCCCGCTTACAACAGGCGCTCACCCACTTGCATCAGCAGCGTTTGACACCGATGTCGCTGCAAGCGACCGCTTAGCCAAGTACGCCGCAGCCTTACCCTTACGCTCTTGTGCGCACTGCCTGTACTAAAAAGCGGCTAGCTCTGATGGCATGGACTCCGTACAATAGTTTTAGTTTTTAATTTTGCCTTTTCTCATTCGAGGCGCTGTACACACTTATGACTACTATCGCTGACACCCCTGCTCGCAAACCTACCGTTCGCCCCCGCGAGGCTTACGACCCCACCGCCAAGCAGACCGCGCACGCCAAGACCTCGCGCATCCCCATCAAGGTGATGCAGGCTGAGCGTTTGAAAAAGCCGGAATGGATTCGTGTCAAAGCAGCAGCGCCCAACTCCAAGTTTCACGACATCAAACGCATTTTGCGTGAAAGCAATTTGTTTAGTGTTTGCGAAGAGGCCACCTGTCCCAATATCGGTGAGTGCTTTGGTAACGGTACCGCCACCTTTATGATCATGGGCGAAAAATGCACCCGACGTTGTCCGTTTTGTGATGTCGGTCATGGCCGCCCCGATCCCCTTGATACCGATGAGCCACGCAATCTTGCGTCGGCCATCAGCAAGATGGCCTTGTCCTATGTGGTGATCACCTCGGTTGACCGCGATGATCTACGCGATGGAGGGGCCGCACACTTTGCTGAGTGTATTAATGAAGTGCGCACACAATCCCCCAAGACCCAAATTGAAGTGTTGGTGCCCGATTTCCGTGGCCGCCTCGACAAGGCGTTGGACATCTTCAAAGACACGCCGCCCGATGTGATGAACCACAATCTGGAAACCATCCCACGCTTATATAAGCAAGCGCGCCCAGGCGCAAACTACGAGCATTCGCTCAAGCTCTTGTCTGAGTTTAAAAAGCTGTGTCCCGATGTGCCCACCAAGTCTGGCCTTATGGTCGGCTTGGGCGAGACGAACGAGGAAATCCTCGAAGTCATGCGCGATATGCGTGCGCACAACATCGACATGCTCACCATTGGGCAATACCTCGCGCCTTCGGATCACCACTTACCGGTCTTGCGCTATGTGACCCCCGAAGAGTTCAAAATGCTCGAAAAAGAAGCCTACAAGATGGGCTTCACCCACGCTGCCGTAGGCGCGATGGTGCGCTCGTCCTACCACGCCGACAAGCAAGCGGCCGAGCAAGCCAAGCAGGCGGCGCTAGCGTCTTAATAGCTAAAAACCAACCCCTTTTCTTAGTAAAAAAGCCCAGTCATTTAAACTGGGCTTTTTTTATGAGGCTTGTGGCGTTTTAGTGTGTTGGGGGTTAACGCTTCATCGAGAGGTCGTTATAGGCTGAGTGAGGCTAGCCATTGGATAGGGACTTCACCTTGGGCCACCAGCCATTCGTTGGCCGCGCGAAAATGCCCATTACCTAAAAAAGGCACAGGGGGCCGAGCTGCAGAAAGCGGCGAAGGGTGGTTGGAGCTCAGGCACAGTACGGGCCCAGCATGGGGGAATGCTTCGATGCGTTCACGCTTGGCTTGAGCATGCGCGCCCCACAACAAAAACACTTTGGGGCGTGGGTACTCTAAAACCGCATCAATCAGTGCGTCAGTGACGCGTTCCCAGCCTTGCTTGGCGTGCGAGGCAGGCAACTTGTGCTCAACCGTCAAGACCGTGTTCAACAATAATACCCCTTGTGCCGCCCAGTCGCTGAGCTCGTTGCGTGTACGCACAGGCTGCTCAGGGTACTCGCGGGCGAGCTCCTTAAACATATTGCGCAGGCTGGGCGGTGTTTTTTGTTCGTTGGGCACAGAAAAGGCCAAGCCCCGCGCTTGATTGGGGCCATGGTAGGGGTCTTGGCCTAGGATCACGACTTTGACCGCTTCGGCGGCGGTCAATTCGAGCATGCGAAACGGGTTGGGCGGATATATGACGGCGCCCGCCTGTTGGCGTTGTGTGAGCCAATCGTTAAGCGTGTGGAGCGTCTGTGCTAACGCGGGCTGCTGCAACAGCGCGCGCCAGCTGGTCGGTAGCCTCTCAATAGGATCATTCAGCGGTAACTGCAAGCTGGGCACGTCATGTTCGAGCAAAGACGCTTGGCGAGGCCTGGTCATCGTAATACTTAAGCGCTCCTCTCAGGGGGGTTAAGGCGTGAAAAACAACTCTTGCAGGGCCACACCCGGATCGGGCTGACGCATAAAAGCTTCGCCGACTAAAAAGGCATTCACCTGATGCTGGCGCATGTGCTCCACGTCGGAACGATTCAGAATACCGCTTTCGGTAATCACCAGCTTGCCCTCAGGGATAGCGTCCAGTAAACCAATGGTGTGCTGCAGCGACACCTCGAAGGTGCGCAGATCGCGATTGTTGATGCCAACTAGGTTGGTATTGAGCTGCAACGCGGTATCCAGCTCCGCACGGTTATGGACTTCCACCAGCACATCCATGCCCAACTCGGTGGCTAAGGCTTCCAGCTCTTTGAGTTGACTCAGCTCTAGAGCCGCAGCAATCAACAAAATGCAATCGGCCCCAATGGCGCGGGCGTGAATCACCTGGTAGGGGTCAATGATGAAGTCTTTGCGTAACACTGGCAAGGCGCATGCGGCACGGGCTTGGCGTAGATGGTCGTAGGCCCCTTGGAAATACTGCACATCGGTAAGGACTGACAAGCAGGCCGCCCCATGCGCCGCGTAGGTGGCTGCGATGTCGGCGGGGTGGAAGTCTTCGCGGATAATCCCCTTGGAGGGCGAAGCGCGTTTGATTTCCGCGATGACGGCCGACAGACCTTGAGTGATTTTGTCGCGCAAGGCCCCTTCAAAACCACGCACGTCTTTGCGGCTTTTGGCTTCGCGTAATAATTCCGCTTCGCTACGTAATTGGCGGGCAGCCGCCACTTCGGTTTTTTTCGTCTCAAGTATGCGTGCAAGAATATCGTTCATGCCTATAAGTTCCGTGTGTAAGTGCAGAATTCGTCGAGTTTGGCGCGAGCGGCCCCATTGGCCAGCAGCTCAAAAGCGAGCTTTAGGCCGGCTTCGATGCTGTCTGCACCATTGCCGGCGTAAATCGCTAAGCCCGCATTAAAACCCACAATATCGCGAGCGGTGCCCGGTTGATTGCTGAGGGCGTCTTGAATGCGCTCGGCGGACTCTGCAGAAGAGCTCACCTGAATGCTACGGTTTGAGCTCATGGGAATCCCGAAGTCTTCGGGATGGATTTCATATTCGTAAATACGGTTGTCTTTGAGTTCACCCACTAAGGTGGCGGCACCGGTGGAGGCCTCGTCCATGCCGTCTTTGCCATGGACGATGAGCACATGTTGTGCCCCTAAGCGTTGCATGGCGCGTACCTGAATGCCGACTAAGTCAGGATGGAACACCCCCATCAGCTGGTTGGCCGCATTGGCTGGGTTGGTGAGGGGCCCCAGTATATTAAAAATAGTGCGTACACCGAGCTCTTTGCGCACGGCAGCGATGTTTTTCATAGCGCTGTGGTGTGCTGGAGCAAACATAAAACCCAAATTGGTGGCCTCAATGCATTCGCTAACCTGCTCAGGGGCTAAGTTGATGTTGACACCTAAAGCCTCGAGCACATCGGCACTGCCTGACGACGAGGAAGCGCTGCGCCCGCCGTGCTTCGCGACCTTGACCCCCGCCGCGGCCACCACAAACATGGCGGCCGTGGAGATATTGAAGGTGTTGCTGCCATCGCCGCCGGTACCACACATGTCCAACAGCTCGTTGGGGTTGGCGGTATGCACTGGTACAGAAAATTCGCGCATGACTTGGGCCGCCGCAGCGATTTCGCCGATGGTTTCTTTTTTTACGCGTAGGCCCATCATTAAGGCTGCCGCAATGGTGGGCGACATTTCGCCTTGCATGAGCATGCGCATCAGATGCAGCATTTCATCGTGGAAGATTTCTCGATGTTCAATGCAGCGCACCAGCGCTTCGGTAGGGGTAATGAGGGACATAAGCGAAGTGCCTTAGCGTGTTAAAAAGTTTTCCAGTAATGCGTGACCATGCTCGCTGAGCACCGACTCGGGGTGAAATTGTAACCCGCTAATGGCGAAGTCTTTGTGACGCACACCCATGATTTCACCGTCCTCGGTCTCGGCAGTGATTTCTAAGCATTCAGGCAGGCTGCTGCGGTCAATCGCGAGTGAGTGATAGCGCGTAACGGTAAAGGGAGAAGGCAACCCTGCAAAGACATCTTGATTGGTGTGTGTAATAAGGGAGGTCTTGCCGTGCATGACGGTTTGCGCATGCACCACCTTGCCACCAAAGGAGA
>DWUQ01000136.1 GCA_019120675.1 Candidatus Paenalcaligenes intestinipullorum
CAACGATTGGGGGTGGAAACGATTGCAGTGGATCGGTATGCCAACGCTCCTGGCCACCAAGTGGCGCATAGCGCGCACGTGGTCGATATGAATGATGCGACAGCCCTCAAGTCACTCATTGATGAGCATAAACCTGATTTAATCGTTCCGGAAATTGAAGCCATTGCGACCCAAGTCTTGGCCGATATAGAAAAAAGTACCGATACACGTATTATTCCTACTGCTCGGGCGACTCAGCTCACTATGGATCGTGAGGGAATTCGTAAACTTGCTGCTGAAACCTTGGGTTTACCGACGAGTCCATATAAGTTTTGTGACACCCTACAAGGGCTGGTAGACGCTGTGAGCGAGATCGGTTATCCGTGCGTCGTCAAGCCGTTAATGAGCAGCTCAGGTAAGGGTCAAAGTAAGGTGAACCAGCCCGAAGACATCGAGCTCGCATGGCAGCACGCTATGGACGCTGGTCGAGTCCGTCAACCGCGTGTCATTGTGGAAGGCTTTGTAGATTTTGATTATGAGATCACGTTATTGACAACGCGGAGCTTGGGCGCAGATCACGTTGTGGTCACTAACTTTTGTGCTCCTATCGGTCATTTGCAGGTGGATGGTGATTATGTTGAAAGCTGGCAACCTCAGCCTATGTCTGAGTTAGCCTTACAGCGCGCACAGGAGATTGCTCTAGCCATCACACAAAATTTAGGAGGCTTGGGCTTGTTTGGCGTCGAACTCTTTGTAAAAGGGGATGATGTTTGGTTTAGCGAAGTCAGCCCACGTCCACACGATACTGGTATGGTCACCATGATGAGCCAGTGGCAATCGGAATTTGAATTGCATGCGCGCGCTATTTTGGGGCTGCCTATCGATACCAGTTTGCGAAACCCAGCGGCCAGCGCTGTTATTTATGGTGGCATCGATGCTCAGCATGTAGAGTTTCAAGGTGTAGCCGAAGCGTTAGCCACGCCTGGCACCGATGTACGACTTTTTGGCAAACCGGAAAGCTTTGCCACACGCCGGATGGGTGTTGCGTTAGCTCGCGGCGAGACCATAGAGCAAGCACGAGAATTAGCTGCGAAAACAGCCAACCAGATTAAGGTGGTGAAACCTGAGTAAAGGGGCTTAATTGTTTAGAGTGTTCAGTCTAAGCACGACGAGTGAAGTAAAAGGCCAACGCGCTGAAAATGTACGTTGGCCTTTTTATCGTATTCGTCTACGAGAATCAAAATAAGAGAAACAATATCCGACTTTACATAATATATATTATGCGATGTTTGGTTTATCCTGGTCCTCCAGTTTTTCGAGTGCATGAGAAGCTTTGAAATGCTGCCATTCTTGGGCAAGCTTAAACGCACCCGCTGCATGACTCACATAACCCATTTCTGCATTCAGTGCATCTAAGGTCGCACCGTCTTCGAGGCGTAAGGCGCCGTACGTATTGCGCAGTCGTTGTGCAGTAAGACCTTTGAAGCCATGCTCCAACCCCCATGCTTGGACGATACGCGCCAAGGTTGCCGGATTCATCACGGACTTTTGTCCCGATTTGATAATGCGCCGTGATGGAAACAGGACTGTAGTGTCGAAACGCACCGATAACCAAAGCTGTAGCCAGTCTATAGCCCAGTCCATGAGCCGCACATGACGATGCTGACCCTGTTGGTCGTGAATGTAGGCTTGAATAATAGATTCGTTGGGTGTAGTGCGATTCACGTCGTGCTGCACCTTGGGATCAAAGTCAATCAAACAGCCACAATCGATCAGCACGGTATTCGTATCAAATTGAATGGCTTCAGGTCGTAAAGACAATAACTCCAATACTTTCAAGCCACTACCTAACGCTAGCGCGACTAAGGTGTGGTCACGGATAAGTTTCCAAACATTCGGTGTCAGACCAAGCTTTTGGCTTTCTTGTTGGGCAATCGTAAAACTAGCATTCAGCTGTTGGATTAGTGCCGAGCTTTGTTCGATGCTTAGAAACTGTTTACTTCGATTGCTCTGGCCGCTACGCCAATCCTCCGCATGAATATCCTGGAGTCCTTTACTTTGTAAAGGATTAGCGAGGTTTTTGTAGTTCGATTGTACCGCCTCAAATCCGCGTTTAATGACCAGCTGATAGCGTTCGCGTTGTTGACGATTAATATCTTTTAAGCCACTAAAAAACGCATGAATATCTTGATCTCGGACTTTCGGTATGGTCAGATGCACTTCGATTAACCAGCCTAAAAAGCGCAACCACAGGGTTTGGTAGTTGCGTATCGTGCTGTCACGCACAGAGGGAAGCTCGGCCAATAAATACCGATCAAAAATCAATACAGGATCAATGCCCTGCTGGGCAAAGTGCTCTTTGATCTGATTACTTTTATCCATTTTGGTTTTAATAATTTTATTTCCGTTAGTTGCGTTATTATATATGTAAATTGACGATGAGGTGGTCTTATTTTTATCTATACCTTCATCGCCCGGTGGTTAAATTAGCCGCTACAAGCTGTACGAACTTTACGAACTAGCTATGTTTGCCTCAGCCTAACCGTTACATGAGGCATCGCTTTGAGAACTTACACCCCTAAATAGGCCTTTCGCACCTCAGGGTTGCCCAATAGGTTTTTACCACTGTCCTCGAGCACAACACGTCCTGTTTCGATCACATAGCCTCGATCCGCCACTTGTAAGGCTTGGTTGGCGTTTTGCTCGACTAGAAAAATCGTCACGCCCTCTTCCCGAACGGTTTGAATAATCTCAAAAATCTGCGCAATGATTAAAGGCGCTAAACCTAAGGTAGGCTCATCCAAAAGCAACAAACGAGGTTTACTCATTAACGCACGCCCAATGGCCAGCATTTGTTGCTCACCACCCGACATGGTGCCTGCTCGCTGAAAGGCACGTTCACGTAATCGTGGAAAGAGCTCATACACATGCTCCTCCCCTTCTTGCATGGCATGATGATTCTGAAAAAAACCACCCATTTTTAGGTTTTCAGAAACAGTCAGATCTGGAAAGACGCGTCGTCCTTCGGGAGATATCGCAATACCGCGCTGCATAATGGTGTGTGTGGGCAGTTGGCTGATGTCTTCGCCCTCAAAGGTGATGCAGCCACTGCGTAGACGCGGCGAGCCGCAGACCGTCATAAGCATGGTGGTTTTACCGGCACCGTTTGCACCAATTAAGGTAACGATTTCTCCAGCATTCACCTCTACCGAGACGGAATCCAAGGCCTGAATGGCGCCATAATAGGTGCTGACCTGTTCAAGTTTTAGCATCTTTATTCTTCACCTAGATACGCTTTAATGACGGCTGGGTCTTGTTGTACCGCTTCAGGCAAGCCGAGCGCAATGGGTTTGCCGTATTCCATGACTAATACTCGATCAGAAATTCCCATCACGAGCGACATATCGTGCTCAATCAGAAGTACGGATACATTCAGCTCATGACGTAATTGATCAATTAATTGCTGTAAGTCACGTTTTTCTTGGGGATTCAGGCCCGCTGCAGGCTCATCCAGCAGTAAAATTTTGGGCTGTGTAATCATGCAGCGGGCGATTTCTAAGCGGCGTTGCAAGCCATAGGCTAAGTTACCCGCTTCGCGGTTGGCGTACTCTCGTAAGTCCAAATAGTCCAACCAATGCGCTGCACGGTCTAACGCTTCCGCTTCGGAACGACGATAAGCTGGCGTTTTAAATAAACCCGCAAACAGATTAGTATTGATACGCGTATGTTGGGCGACCAGCAGGTTTTCGAGTACCGTTAAACGCTTAAATAAACGCACATTTTGAAAGGTACGAACCAAACCACGTTGCGCCACTTGGTGGCTCGATAAACGATGGATGGCCTCATTCCCTAAATGGATGCTGCCTCCGGTCGGACTATAAAACCCACTTATACAATTAAAAACGGTAGTTTTGCCTGCGCCGTTGGGGCCGATGATGGCAAACACCTCGTTAGTTTGTAGTGCAAAGCTGATGCCATCGACTGCGGTTAAGCCTCCGAAGCGCATATTTAACGCCTCAACGCGTAGTACAGATTGAGCTGGACTCATGATTGCAGCTCCACGTGAGGACGTTTAACGGGCACTAGACCTTGTGGTCGCCAGATCATCATTAAGACCATCGCCAAACCAAATAACAACATACGGTATTCGGCAAACTCACGCGCCAACTCAGGCAACACAGTAAGTAAAATTGCCCCTAGAATAACGCCCAGCTGTGAGCCCATACCGCCCAATACCACTATCGATAAAATTAAAGCTGACTCCACAAAAGCAAAGGATTGTGGATTGACCATGCCTTGACGGGCTGCAAAAAATGCCCCTCCAAAGCCGGCAAATACTGCGCCAATGGTAAAGGCGGATAATTTAATACCCGTCGGGTTTAAACCCAAAGAACGGCAGGCAATTTCATCTTCACGTAAGGCCTCCCAAGCTCGACCCACTGGCATACGCAACAAACGGTTGGACACAAATAAGGTAATTAGAGCCAAAGCAAGCGCTAAGATATACAAATAGATAATGACGTCTTGGGAGTTGAAGCTCCACCCCATTAGGTCATGAAAGGTGGTTTCCCCTTCGGGCGCACGACGCGACATGGCATAACCAAAGACAGTCGGTTTAGGAATACCTGAAATACCATCTGGCCCACCGGTGTAGGTGTGCAAGTTGGTCACCAGCAAGCGGATAATTTCACCAAAGCCTAGCGTAACAATGGCTAAATAATCCCCTCGTAACCGCAATACTGGAAAGCCCAGCAAATAGCCAAATACTCCAGCCGCTAAGCCCGCACACGGTAAGGCCCACCAAAAACCAATACCCAACCAGTGAAACATCATGGCGTAGGTGTAGGCACCGATCGCGTAAAACCCAACAAAGCCCAAATCCAGCAAGCCAGCATAGCCCACTACGATGTTTAAGCCTAAGCCTAACATCACATAGATCAACACCAAGGTAGCGATATCCGTTTCGGCACGTCCTGCAAACAACGGCCAAATCATAGCGACACCAATCAGCACGAACGTAAAAATACGACGTGGGGTGTCACTAAGCGGTGGTAAGGTAAATAAAGGCTTGCCCCCGTCACGACGACGAAAGTGGCTAAATAACCAAGGTTTGATCAACTGGGCCACAAACACTAAGGCCATGCTTTTGAAAATAAACGCCCAATTGACCTCGACAGGGGCGTTGATGCCTCCACGCGTAATAGGCACTCCAAAAACAGGAGCCACGACCACACCCGTGACCAGTGCTGCAAATATAGCGGTACGAAGATTAGCCCACATTAAACTTTCTCCACCTCTGGTTTGCCCAACAACCCAGAAGGTCGGAACAGTAGAATCAGCACTAAAATACTAAAGGCGACGATGTCTTTGTATTGCGAGGACCAGTACGCCGCCGAAAAGTTTTCAATAAGCCCAATCAACACGCCCCCCAGCATGGCTCCAGGGATGCTGCCGATGCCGCCTAGTACCGCAGCGGTAAAGGCTTTGATGCCCACATCAAACCCAATATAGGGATTAAGCTTGCCGGTCGTCAGCGAGATCAACACCCCACCCACTGCGGCGAGCATAGCGCCAATCACAAAGGTAAATGAAATAACCTTGTTGGTGTCAATACCGAGTAGGTTGGCCATGCCTAGGTCTTGGGAACAGGCGCGTGAAGCGCGTCCCATACGCGAGTATTTGATGTAAAGGCTGAGTGCAATCATCAATACTACAGTGACGACAATCACAAAGATACGCGCATAGGTGGCGGTAAAGGTAAAGTTCTCAAAAGGAATGCGTAAGGAGCCTGTAATTAAAGACGGCACCGCCATATCCCGGCCGCCCTGCCCGATGAGCACCCAATTTTGCAAGAAAATAGACATACCAATAGCCGAGATCAGGGGCACCAATCGTGGACTGCCACGTAGGGGAGCGTAAGCCATTTTCTCGACCGCATAGCCATAGGCCGCATTCACGATCACGGCAAACACGAGCATAAACAGCAACAGCCAATAAATCGGCAAGCTGCTCGTGCCGACGATCGTCAACGCGACCAAGCCCGCGTACGCACCGATCATATAAATTTCGCCATGGGCGAAGTTAATCATGCCTATGATGCCGTACACCATGGTGTAGCCAATCGCTATCAGAGCGTAGATCGCGCCCAACGACAAACCGTTAAAGGTTTGTTGGAGGAACTGAGGTAAAAATTCGGACATGGGTGTAGGAATCTAAGTAGCGGTGGAAAGGCCAAATCATACCAGCCTGAACAGACCGAGCTTTGTTTTAGACCAACTGCAACAAAATAATGCTCGCCATTGTAAAACGAAGCCGCTGTAACTGACTAGAGATCTGAAGCTGGCTTAGCCAAATTCCACATAAAAGCGCGAAATGGGGCCAACATCACCAAGTTTAGAGCGAGCTTGACACCGAGGTCACCCATAAAAAGCTTGAACCACGACACTTCGGCATGGCCATAAAAGGCGATAAGGAAAAAGATAAAGGTATCTAAGGTGGCCGCTAGAATACCCGCGATCAAAGGTGCCTTCCACCAGCTGGCCGCACGCAAACGATCAAAGACTTGGATATCTAACAATTGTGAACTGAGATAAGCAAAGCCGGAGGCCAAAGCAATCCGTGGGCTGGCCACATAGAAAGAAATGGCCAACGCCGCGACAAAACCCGCCAACGCGACTTTGCGTGCCATCGCTGGCCCGTAGCGTCGATTTAACAAATCCGACACTAAAAAAGCAATCGGATAAGTTAAGGCTCCATAGGTGAGCCACGGATTGATGGGAAACTGCACCAACACATTAGACGCCACCACAATGGCGATCATGATCGCAATCGCCACCACATAAGCGATGGGACTAATGGTCACAAAAGACGAGCGAACAGAAGTAGACATTAGGCAAACTCTTTAGCTAAATCGGCAGCGCGGCCTTTGGCGGCACGCATGGCTGCTTGAACCGTTTCGGTAAAGTGGTGATCTTGGAACACATCTAAAGCCGCCGCGGTGGTACCTCCTTGAGAGGTGACTCGTTGACGTAAGGTTTCAGGGCTTTCTGGCGATAAGGCCGCCAGTTGGGTCGCGCCATTTAAAGTCGCTAAGGCAAGCTTGCGACTGTGCTCAGGACTAAGCCCTAATTCTACGCCTCCTTGAATGAGCGCTTCTAAAAATAAAAACACATAGGCAGGTCCACTGCCCGATAACGCAGTGACCGCATCCAGCTCGTCATCGCTGTTGACCCACACCACCTCGCCTACTGTTTTAAGAAGGTGTTGGGCGAGCTTGCGATCGCGCTCGGCCACATCCGCTAAGGCATACAGACCGGTAGCCCCACAGGCAATAAAGGCAGGCGTATTGGGCATGCAGCGAATGACACGCTCCATAAGCTGGCTATCCGTACCCAGCCAGCGCGCGATATCGGCGGCGGCTATGCCTGCAGCCACACTAATCACCACAGTATCCGGTTGTAAATACGGCTTGGCTTGCAAAACCACCTGCTTCATGATTTGCGGCTTAACGGCCAACAGCCAAATACGATGCTCTGCCAATTCAGGACCGACTTCAGCCGCCACGTTGGTTCCACGCTGTTGCCACGACTCCCGTAATTCATTATTGGGTTCAACCACCAACACATCGTGCGCCGAACAGCGTTTATGGATTAGCCCTTCAGACAAGGCATTTGCCATATTGCCGCCCCCTATGAAGGCCAACGTTACATTATCATGTTCATTCATAAGTCGTATCTTCTTTAATAAAAAACTAACGGTAATCGACGAGCACTAGGGCTTATAACCATTGACCCGAAACCCGAAGAACACTACATTCACGCCAATGTCATCCGCACCATTTAAGCTGATCGTTTTGTGCGCAAAGCACTCATATTGCCCTTGGAGTCGTTATGAAACTTAAAACCTTAGCTGTCTCAGTTGCCACGTTATTTATGGGCCTAAGCAGTGCTCAAGCTGCCACAACCATCGAGTTTTGGCATTCTATGGAAGGCGCCTTAGGCGATCAAGTCAATGCACTGGTGACCCAGTTTAACAATAGCCAAGACGATTATGTGGTGAAACCCACCTATAAAGGTAATTATGGCGAATCCATGAATGCGGGGATCGCGGCATTCCGGGCAGGCAACGCCCCCGATATATTACAAGTATTTGAAGTGGGCACAGCCACCATGATGAATGCCAAAGGTGCCATTCAACCCGTACAAGAAATGACAGAAAAAGCCGGTAAGCCGTTAGATCCTAAAGCATTCTTAGGCGCGGTAGCGGGGTATTACTCGGACTCTGATGGCAAGCTCGTCTCTATGCCGTTCAATAGCTCCACACCAGTTTTATATTACAACAAAGACGCTTTTAAAAAAGCTGGCCTAGATCCTGAGCAGCCACCAAAAACCTGGGAAGAGCTCTCCGCGGCGGCCAAAAAAATCCGTGATTCGGGCTATGAGTGTGGTTACACCTCGTCGTGGCCGTCTTGGATTTTGTTGGAAAACTTTGCAGCGTGGCACAACCTCCCCTATGCGACACTGGATAACGGCTTTGGAGGCACCAAAGCACGTTTGGAGCTCAACCAGCCCTTATTTAATCAACACCTAAGCTTTTTGGCCGATATGGCTAAAGACGGGACCTTCACCTATGGCGGCCGTGGTGACACGCCGAATGCGCTCTTTACCTCAGGCAAGTGCGGGATGTTTACCGGCTCCAGCGGCAACCGCGCCAATATTCAAAAGACTGGCAATTTTGAGTTTGGCACCAGTAGCCTACCCTACTACCAAGACGTGGCCGATGCCCCGCAAAACTCCATCATTGGTGGCGCCTCTTTATGGGTGTTTGCCAACAAACCCGAAGACACCTACAAAGGCATTACCGAATTCTTTCACTTTTTAGCCAGTCCCGAGCAAGCCGCTGCGTGGCATCAAAAAACCGGTTATGTGCCCGTCACCACAGCCGGCTACGAAGCCACTAAAGCAGCTGGGTTCTATGAGCAGAACCCAGGCAGCGACGTTGCCGTCAAACAATTGGATGCACAAACCACGGAAAATTCGCGTGGTATTCGCTTAGGGTATTTACCGCAAATTCGTGACATCGAAGATGGCGTCATGGAGGAAATCTTTGCCGGTAAAATCAAGCCTGAACAAGGTCTCAAAAACATGACCGACCGTGGCAATGAGCTGTTGCAGCGCTTTGAGCGCAGCAGCAAGTAAGCTCAAAGTCATTATTTAGTTCTACTCCATATGTAACCAAAGGGTCTTCCATGGAAAAAAGGGTGGTATTTAACCATAAGTTGTTGCCCTACTTACTGTTGGCGCCGCAGCTGGCAGTAACCATTGTGTTCTTCTTTTTACCGGCTGGGCAAGCGTTGTGGCAATCCTTTCACCTCGAAGACCCTTTTGGTTTGCAATCCACCTTTGTAGGCTTAGATAACTTTCACGAGCTGTTTGCTCAAGAAGCCTATCTCAGCTCGTTTGTGACCACAGCTTGGTTTTCAATCTTAGTGGCCGCAGGTGGGCTCATACTGGCTTTGTTTTTAGCCGTGATGGCCCATCGTGTTATCCGCGCGGCAACGCTTTATAAAACCCTCTTAATTTGGCCTTATGCGGTGGCGACCGCAGTGGCAGGCGTATTATGGTTGTTTATGTTCTCCCCGTCCGTCGGGGTCATTGCCGTTTTCTTAATGAAACTCGGCGTCGCCTGGAACCCACGCCTCAATGCCAACGACGCGATGGCCTTGATCGTCATGGCAGCGGTTTGGAAGCAGGTTTCTTATAACTTTTTATTTTTCTTAGCGGGTTTACAAGCCATTCCACGCTCGCTGATTGAAGCGGCCGCCATAGATGGGGCTGGCCCGTGGAAACGGTTTTGGAGCATTGTCTTTCCCTTGCTCTCCCCTACTACCTTCTTTTTGTTGGTGGTAAATATTATTTATGCCTTCTTTGATACCTTTGCCATTATTGATGTGGTGACTCAAGGGGGGCCAGGTCGTAGCACCGAGATCTTGGTTTATAAGGTTTATACAACGGCATTCAAATCCCTAGACTTAGGCTCGTCTGCCGCACAGTCTGTGGTGCTCATGAGCATCGTGATTGCATTAACCGTTATTCAGTTCCGCTTTATCGAGCGGCGCGTCAACTATCACTAAGGAACGCCCCCAATGATTGAACGCCGCCCTTTGTTGGATTTCTTTAGTCACGCCATTTTAATTCTTGGCGTGCTGACCATCGCGTTTCCGTTGTACTTAACCTTCGTTGCCTCCACCCAAACCGCCCAAGAGGTGGCCCAAGCGCCCATGTCCTTGCTACCGGGCAGCCATTTTTTGGAAAACTACCGCACCGCCCTCACTGGCTCCACCACCAATATGGCACCAGTTGGCCGCATGCTTTGGGTCAGCACGGTAATGGCCTTAGCCATTACGATTGGCAAAATCGCCATCTCGCTTATTTCAGCCTTTGCGGTGGTGTATTTTCGTTTCCCTGGGCGTATGCTGTGCTTTTGGATGATTTTTATTACACTCATGCTCCCCGTAGAAGTTCGCATCAATCCTACCTATCAGGTGGTGGCCGACTTAGGCTTGCTCAATAGTTATGCTGGGCTGACCTTACCGCTGATCGCTTCAGCCACGGCGACGTTTTTGTTTCGACAGTTCTTTTTAACCATCCCAGACGAACTGGTCGAAGCGGCACGCATTGATGGCGCTGGACCTATGCGCTTTTTTAAAGACATCTTGTTGCCCTTATCCAAAACCAGTATGGCAGCGTTGTTTGTGATCCAGTTTATTTATGGCTGGAATCAATATTTATGGCCACTGATTATCACGACCAAAGAAGACATGTACCCCATTGTAGTAGGTATCAAACAACTCATCTCCGGTGGCGATAGCGTCACAGAGTGGAATTTGGTGATGGCGACCGCTTTGTTGGCGATGCTGCCACCCGCTCTGGTCGTACTCACCATGCAGCGTTGGTTTGTAAAAGGTCTGATCGATGCGGAAAAATAAGCACACACAAGCCCAATAGGGTCTTTAATTAATTTTCTTTTCAGTAAACGGATTTAACGCATGGCTACCCTGAACTTTGAGCAGGTTAAAAAAGTCTATCCCGGCAATGTCACCGTCATTCATGGTATTGATATGGCGGTGTATGATGGAGAGTTTGTGGTCATCGTCGGGCCATCGGGTTGCGGGAAATCCACGCTAATGCGAATGGTGGCAGGCTTAGAAGCGGTCACGGAAGGCAGCATTTATATTGATGAGGTACGAGTAAACGATTTGGAGCCCGCTAAGCGCGATATTGCGATGGTGTTCCAAAACTATGCGCTATACCCGCATATGAGCGTCTTCGACAATATGGCCTATGGCCTTAAAATCCGCGGTAAAAGCAAAGCTGAAATTCAACAACGCGTGCAAGAAGCTGCGGAAATCCTCGAGTTGCAAAACCTTTTGACACGCCGGCCAGGCCAACTTTCAGGAGGACAGCGTCAGCGAGTCGCTATGGGCCGAGCTATTGTGCGTGAGCCCAAAGTGTTTTTGTTTGATGAACCGTTATCGAACTTAGACGCCAAACTGCGCGTACAAATGCGTCTACAAATCCAGCAACTGCACCAACGTCTACGTACCACCAGCCTGTATGTGACCCACGATCAAGTGGAAGCCATGACTTTAGCTCACCGTATGGTAGTCATGAATCAAGGCCGAGCCGAGCAAATTGGCACCCCAAAAGAGGTCTTTGAACGCCCTGCTTCCACATTTGTCGCCAGTTTTATTGGTTCGCCCCCTATGAATTTATTGCCTGTACACGTGGATGAGTCGGGGTATTTATTGGATGAGCGGGGCATACGTTTACATTTACCCTCTCATCTGATTCCTCGTAGCTTAAGTGGCCGCCGTTTGTACTTAGGGTGTCGACCCGAACATTTACGCCTACACCTTGCGGGGATCAGCGTAGAGGTGATGATGGTCGAAATACTCGGCTCGGAGCAACTGATTCATGGCCGTCATGGGAACCACATGTGGGTCGTGCGTTGTGCGATCGAACACACTCAACACAACCCCATCCAAGCGGGCGATACGATTGAGGTGGGTGTCCATCAAAGCGAATGGCTGCATTGGTTTGATTACGACACTGGGCTACGGATCGATGTAGAAACCACATAACAAATAAAAACGCCCAGTTTTTAAGCTGGGCGTTTTCTTGTGCTGCTCACTATAAAAGTGACACGGCTAATAAATTATTTGCCATAAACCGATTTGCTGCCGTCTTTGTGCCAAGTGAACACATCAAAACGGAAATCGTTGAGGTCGCCCTGTTCGTTCCAGCTGAGCACACCAATCGGTGTTTTGATTTCATTTTTGTGCAGGTATTTGGCCACTTCGACAGGGTCGTCTTTGCCCACTTGTTTGATGCCTTCGGCAATCGCTAGGGTTGCAGCATAAGCTGGCAACTGGAACGCACCTGAAGCATCGCGTTGAGCCTTGTCAAAAGCGGCCACAATGGCGGCGTTGTCAGGGTCTTCGGAGAAGTCTGCGGGTAAGGTCAGCAACATGCCTTCCACGGCATCGCCTGCGATGGCATTAATATCGGGGTTGCCGGAACCTTCAGGACCCATAAAGGTGACTTCTAAGCCCTGCTCAGCACCTTGGCGCATCAATAAGCCCATTTCGGGATGATAGCCACCGTAGTAGATGAAATCCACGCCTGCAGAAATCAGCTTGGTGATTACAGCTGAATAGTCCGAATCCCCCGCATTGATGCCCTCAAAAAGGGCAACTTCGACACCAGCGTCTTGGAGGTTTTTCTGCACAGCGGAAGCAATCCCAAAACCATACGATTGCTTGTCGTGCAAAATGGCAACTTTGCTGGGCTTGATGGTGTTGGCGATAAACTCAGCCGCGGCGGGGCCTTGTTGGTCATCGCGACCAATAGTGCGGAAGATCATTTCGTAATCTTTGCCGTCTGTCACCGCAGGTGCAGTGGCCGATGGGGAAACCATGAGAATGCCTTCGTCATCGTAGATGTCGGTAGCGGCAATGGTCGCGCCTGAACACACGTGACCGACGACATAATGAATGCCATCATTCACAATACGGTTGGCGACCACAGGGGCTTGCTTAGGCTCGCACGCGTCATCGACGGTAACGATTTCAAGCTGTTTGCCTAAGACACCGCCATCAGCGTTGATGCGCTCTACAGCCGTATCTACCCCTTGTTTAACCATGTCACCATATTGAGTAACCGGCCCCGTAAATGGACCCGCTACGGCGATTTTGATGGTGTCTGCCTGAGCGGACGTGGCCAACATCAAACCTGAGGCCAAAGCCAAAGCACCCGCTAAGGGGGTAAAACGAATTTTCATTAATATTCTCCGTAAGGCAACAGGAAGGCCAGTGCGGCAACGGCGCACTGGCCCAACCAGCAAGACTGGTAACTAAAAACAACTAGTGAAGCATACTGCACGCGAAGCGGCTATCCGGATTAATCCTCGTGCAGCAAACTGCGTAGCATCCACGCGTTTTTCTCGTGGATATCAAGGCGCTGAGTGAGTAGGTCCGCTGTAGGCTGATCGTTCGCCTCATCGGCGCACGCAAAGGCTTGACGTAGAGTACGTGTTAAGGCTTCGTTCGCTTGGAGCAGCAAACTAATCATTTCCTCAGCATTGGGCACACCTTTAGGCTCGGCAATGGAGCTAAGCTCGGCAAACTGAGCATACGTACCTGGAGCATAATGCCCTAACGCGCGGATGCGCTCGGCAATTTCATCCAAGGCCTGCCACGTTTCGGTGTACTGATTCATGAACATTTCATGCAACGTATTGAACATGGGACCGGTAACGTTCCAGTGGAAGTTGTGGGTCATCAAGTACACGGTATACGAATCCGCTAAAACTTTGGACAACTCGTTGGCGATCTGCTGACGATCTTGGCCGGAGATGCCGATGTTGACGGGCAGCTGCCCCTCAGCGGTGGCATTGAGTGTTTTACTGCTTTTCGTGGTTTTAGCCATGTAGTGCTCCTAAAAAGTCATTACTCAACTGTTGGCGTGGAGATCCCCCACACCCGTTATCGTTACATTACTGCAAACCTTCTAAGTCCGTAAAGCTTGCTGTTCTATCTAGTAAAAACTGTACATTTTCAAGCTTACAGTTCAGTATGGCACGAGTCAGCGCATTAATGGCGGCAATACGGGGGAAACTTTTGCGCCAGATCAGAGCAATGCGTCGATCGGGCACGGGTGCTTCAAACGGCAGATAACGCAGCAGGGAGTGATCTTGTCCAGGGGTGCTTAAGGAGCTGGCTGGCAAAACTGTCACGCCAATCCCCGTTGCCACCATATGACGAATCGTTTCTAACGATGAGCCTTCAAAGGTACGTTGTATGCCCTCACTGGAGGCCGAAAAACGCGACAGCTCGGGGCACACACCCAAGACCTGATCGCGAAAACAATGCCCTGCCCCTAAAAGCAGCATGGTTTCATTTTTTAATTCGGCTGAATTGATCGTGGCACGATTATGCCAATGATGAGACGCTGGAATTGCAACAATAAACGGCTCGTCATACAGCTCACGCACACTAAAACTACTGTCTGGGATGGGCAAGGCCACGACGGCACAATCGATCTCCCCTTGTCGTAACAGCTCGACCAAGCGTACGGTGAAGTCTTCCTGAAGCAATAAGGGCATTTGCGGGGTCAACTTGATTTGTTCGGGCACCAGCTTGGGCAGTAAATAAGGGGCAACGGTGTAAATGACACCAACCCGTAACGGGCCTTCGAGCGGATCGTGGCCTTGACGGGCGATTTCACGTAAGTTTGCCCCCTCTTCGAGTACTTTTTGCGCTTGTTCAATAATGCGCAGCCCAATAGGGGTGACCCCGATCTCCGCGCCCCCCCGCTCAAAAATCACTACGCCGAGCTCTTCTTCGAGCTTTTTAATGGCTACGGATAAGGTGGGCTGACTGACAAAACAGGCTTCGGCCGCACGGCCAAAGTGCCGCTCACGCGCGACAGCAACGATGTATTTTAATTCGGTTAGGGTCATACAGAGTTTAAATAGGAATGAGAGAGGTGTAGCGGCGGAGCCACCCTACACCCTAGAAAGACCGTACTCTAACTATAGTCTACACTACGCGCCTAAAGCCGCTTTAAGCGGGTTCATAAAAATTCCGCACAGATTTCTTGCAGAGTATGCTTTGAATAGCTAGGTGCGTAATAAATCTTCACGGCCTTGCAACCAACGCTCTAAATGGGCTTGGGCGACCTTGGGGTACTGAGTACGCAATAGCTGCGCACACGCTTTGGCCTGCTCGATCATGTGCGCATCGGTTTGCAGATCCGCAAAACGTAATAAGGCTTGGCCCGATTGACGCAGACCAAGAAACTCCCCTGGGCCGCGTAATTCCAAATCATATTGGGCAATTTTAAAGCCATCGTTGGTTTCGTGCATGGCACGTAACCGCGCGCGCCCATCGGCCGACAACTGCGGCTGATACAACAGCACACAGACGGCTTGTGCGGCGCCACGTCCTACGCGCCCCCGCAGCTGGTGCAACTGCGCTAAGCCAAAGCGCTCGGCGTGCTCAATAATCATAAGATTGGCATTGGGCACGTCCACCCCCACCTCGATCACCGTGGTGGCGACCAGCACCTGAACCTGATTGGCGCGAAACGCGTCCATAACGGCGGCTTTCTCGGCGGCTTTTAATTTGCCATGCACCAAGCCCACCTGTACGCCAGGCAAATGCTCGACTAAGTAGTGATGCGTATCCACTGCCGTTTGCAACTGTAAGCTTTCACTTTCCTCAACTAAAGGACACACCCAATACACTTGACCGCCTTGAGCCACTTGTTGGGCCACATAGGCGAGAATCTCATCGCGTCGTACGTCTGCAATCAGCTTGGTCACGATGGGTTTTCGGCCCACTGGCAGCTCATCAATCACCGACACATCCAAATCCGCCAAAAAGCTCATGGCTAATGTACGCGGAATGGGCGTAGCGCTCATGCTGAGTTGATGAGGGAGTAATGCAGAGTTAACCGTCGAAGAGGCCACCGATGCTAAGTCTTGTGGCTCTGCGGAGGATTGAATAGGACGAAACGCCTCGCCACCACCCTTTGTAGGCTGCTCACCTTTTTTACTTAGCGCTAACCGCTGCCCCACTCCAAAACGATGTTGTTCATCAAGAATAATAAGGCCCAACCGCGCAAACTCTACCCCCTCTTGGATGAGGGCTTGCGTGCCCACAATCAACAAGGGCTCGGCTTGCGCTAAGCGCTCTAACACGGGACGACGTTGCTTAACGGTCATGCTACCGCTCAACCAAACCACCTCAATGGCTAAGGGCGCAAACCAAGCGGCGAGTTTTAAATAGTGCTGCTCAGCCAAAATCTCGGTGGGCGCCATCACGGCAACTTGATAGCCCGCCGCGAGCGCTTGAGCGGCAGCCAACGCAGCCACCACGGTCTTGCCGCTGCCGACATCGCCTTGCAACAAACGATGCATTGGATAGGGCTGCTGTAAATCCGCATGAATTTCGTGCACAACGCGCTCTTGTGCGGCCGTCAACTGAAAAGGAAGATGCGCACGCAACTGTGCCACTAAGGACGAAACGCTGCCATCGGATTGGGCCTGCAGTACAGGGGCACGTTGCTGACGTCGCGCCTCGCGCGCCGCTGCTAAGCTCAGCTGCTGAGCGAGCAGCTCGTCGAACTTAATCCGTGCCCAAGCGGGATGAGTTCGACTCAACAAGGCTTGCTGATCGGCGCCCTTTGGGGGGTGGTGTACGGTATAGAGTGCTTGGGCAAATTCCGCTAGATTAAAATGCTGTCGGATCGCCTCTGGCAACGTATCCGTAAGCTGAGTACGACTAAAAGCCGCCTGTATAGCCTTGGCTAAACTGTCTTGGCGTAAGCCATCGGTGGTGGGATAAATCGGGGTGAGCGCTTGGGCAAGTGGCTGATCCGCTTGAGTGACTTTAGGATGCACCAGCTCCAAACCATGAAAGCCGTCGCGCACCTCGCCGCGGATCCGTACGCGTTGGCCTGGCGCCAATTGCTTTAATAAACTCGGATAAAAGTGCAGCCAGCGCAAACGCAGACTACCCGTGTGGTCTTGCACTTGAACAATCAACTGCCGTCGCACCCCGGGTGCAATGTGCTGATCTGTGACCTCAACATCCGCCTGCACAAACTGCCCCGGTCGAATTTGGCTTAAGTCATGCAGCTGGGTTTCATCCTCGTAGCGCAGGGGCACATGCAACATGAAATCGGCATCATTGTGCAAGCCCAAACGCGCAAAACGCTCTGCCTGCGTGAGCGTGCGCTTGGCAGGAGAGCGTTTTGCTTTGACCGGCTGTGAGCGGGAGATGGAAGCGTTGGCCATAAGCCCGTACCGACTCAGTTAGATGGCGAGTATGGCCTCAATTTCGATTTGTGCGCCTTTGGGTAAGCTG